>NZ_JAJNQM010000110.1:0-8200 GCF_022227785.1 Ectothiorhodospira lacustris
CGTCGAAGGTCATCGCCCGTCCACCAAGACTGAGCACTTCATCAATCACCGCCAGGACTTCTTTCTGGGTATCCAAGGACAACGCTCCATGGTCTAGAGTCAGGATCAACAACAAAAAGGAATGCTAACATAGCCAAGGCCCTGCTCAGCCCCCCGGAAACCCAACCCGTGGCCAGACCGCACCCATCCCGGCACATCCTCATGATTGCCTATCACTTCCCGCCCCTGACGGGCAGTAGCGGCATCCAGAGAACCCTGCAGTTCGTGCGTCACCTGCCCGAGTTCGGCTGGGAACCCATCGTGCTCACCGTCCATCCTCGCGCCTACCCGAACACCAGCCCCGACCTGCTCCGGGACATCCCCGCACACGTCCCGGTCATCCGAGCCCAGGCCTTCGACAGCGCTCGACATTTCGCCCTGGCGGGACGCTATCCCGCCTGCCTGGCCCGTCCGGATCGCTGGATCAGTTGGCTTCCCGCCGCCCTCCATCGCGGCCGACAACTCATTCGGACCTATCGCCCCCGGATCATCTGGAGTACCTATCCCATCGCCACCGCCCATGCCATCGGCTACCGGCTGCACCGGGCCAGCGGCCTGCCCTGGATCGCCGACTTCCGGGACCCCATGGCCCACGAGGGCTACCCCGAAGATCCAGCCACCTGGGCCGCCTTCAAGCGCATCGAAGAACAGGTATTCAGTGCCGCCGCCGGCGTCAGCTTCACCACGCCGGGCGCCCTGGACTTCTACCGGGATCGCTACCCCCGTTACCCGGGTGAATCATTCAAACTGATCGAAAACGGCTACGCCGAAGAAAACTTCGCCGGACTCGATGAACAGGCTGCCGCCAAGGGCCCCCTGCACCCCGGCCGAATCACCCTCCTGCACAGCGGCATCGTCTACCGCAACGAGCGCGACCCCACCCACCTGTTCCAGGCGTTGCAGACCCTCCGCCAACAGGACCTCCTCCACCCGGACCGATTCATCCTGCGTCTGCGGGCTCACCATAACGGCGACCACCTGCGAACACTGATCGACCGTTACCAACTGCAACCCCTGGTGGAACTGGCGCCCCCACTGCCCTACCGGGAGGCCCTGGAAGAAATGCTGCGGGCCGACGGTCTGCTCATCCTGCAGGCGGCCAACTGCAACCAGCAGATACCGGCCAAACTCTATGAATACCTCCGGGCCAGGCGCCCGCTGCTGGGGCTGACGGACCCGGCGGGCGACACCGCCCGGACCCTGAAAGACATGGGCTGCCGGCACCTGGCCCCCCTGGATCGGCCCGAGCAGATTGCCCCGACACTGCTGACCCTGCTGAAGGATATGGATGCCGAAATCCCGCCCGGCCCGGATTCGGAGGTCATTCGTCGGTATTCCCGGCGTCAACTCACCCGAACTCTGGCATCATGGCTGGACAACCTGCCCGAGCCACCCGAAACGCTCCCGCCCCCATGACTCCGACATAGCCATGCGCGACATACTGCTAATCATCATCATCGGCGGGTCCTTGCCCTTCATCCTTTTCATGCCCTGGATCGGGGTACTCATGTGGTACTGGATCGGGCTCATGAACCCCCACCGACTGGGCTGGACCTTCATCACCGACATGTCGGTGGCCATGATGGTGGGGGTGGTCACCCTCGCGGCCCTGGTCCTCACAAGGGACCGCAAACCCCTGCCCTTCACCCGCGAGATCGTCGTCCTGGTGATCTTCACCGGCTACATCACCATGACCACCTACTTCGCCTGGAGCCACATGGCCTGGGTCCAATGGGACACGGTGATGAAGATCCTGCTCATGACCTTTGTCACCCCCATGCTGATCTACGGCCAGACCCGCACCCTGCTGCTGATCCTGGTGGTGGCCGGCTCCATTGCCTTCTACGGCTTCAAGGGAGGTCTGTTTTCTGTTCTGACAGGCGGATCTCACATGGTACTCGGTCCCAGAGATAGCTTCATCGCGGGCAACACCGACCTGGGTCTGGCGATGATCATGATCCTGCCCATGTTGCTGATCATCGCCCGCATGTTCCGGGAAAACTGGGTGGATCTGGGCATCCTGTCCCGCTCCCCCAAGATCGCCGGCTATGCCGCCTACAGCGTGTTCTGGCTGACAGCGGCCGCCATCATCTTCACCTACTCCCGGGGTGCCCTGCTGGGCCTGCTGGCCATCGCCCCGTTCATGTTCCTCAAGATGAGAAGAAAGGGCAGCCTGATCCTGGCAGCGGTCCTGGCCGTCACCGTCATCGGCGTGACCCTGCCCGAGCGGCTCGTCAGCCGCTGGCAGACCATTCAGACCTATGAAGAAGACCACTCCGCCATGCAGCGGGTCCAGGCCTGGGGGGTCAACTGGAACATGGCGATGGAACGGCCCCTGCTGGGTGCCGGCTTCAACAACGTCTACATCCCCGACGAAGTCTGGGTAGGCTACGCCAACTTTATTGGTCCCTGGCACCCCAACACCGCCCGCGTGGCCCACAGCCTGTATTTCCAGGTCATCGGGCACCACGGATTCGGGGGATTCGCGGTCTTCATGACCATGATCCTGTTCACCCTGCTCACCCTGAACCGGATACGCAGGCAGTCCCGGCATATCCCCGGCAAGGAGTGGATGGGGCAATTTGCCTGGGCCATGCAGGTCGGGTTCGTCGGTTACCTGGTAGCCGGCGCCTTCCTGGACCGGGCCTACTTCGACCTGATGTTCGCCATGGTGGCCATCACCATCATCCTGCGCCGGGAACTGGACACCGTGGAGGCGCCGGCCCCGCAACGGGTTGGCACCGAAAACCCGGGCCACGAATCCTCATCGCCCGCGCCCAGGGATTTCGTCAGGACGCCGGAAAACGTCCAGGCCAGCCACGCCGCAACAACCGACCGCCCCATGTCGCGACAAGCTCCCTGAGCATCAGCAAGGCACCCCGCCAGGTACGCACATTCAGGGCCAGGATGCCCCACTGCTCCCGGCGGTGGGTCATCCAGTCCGCTTTGTAAGGGTCATCCCCGGTCAGAAAATCCACTTCACTCACCCGTTCATCATCCAGCATGCGCTCCATCATGAGCGCCGTCAGCAGAGTACCGGGGGAAAAGGCCTCAAAGCGCGGATCATGGGCCAGCTTGTAGATATGGGCACGCCCCTGATGACGCAGCCAGAGCTGAACAGCCACCGGGGCCTCCTCCACCGTCAACACCCCCAGGCGCAGCATGCCCGTCCGCGCGGCCATGTGGATCAAGCCCGGCATGAAATCGGGGAAAGGTTCCGGCCGTTTCCAGCTCACGGCATACACGGACTCGTAGGCGGCAACCGCCGCCGGCACGTCATCCACCTGCCGGTACAGATGAAACGCCACCCCATGCAGACGCCGAAGCCGCCGCCCCTTGCGCTGCAGGGTGCTGCGCAGGTGCCCGGGCCGGCCGGCCAGATAGGCAACCCAGTCCATGCCCATGGTGGGAAGATACCGATTGCCGAAACGAAAATAGGGCTTCACGAAGAAACCCTCGTCCCGTAACGCCTGCTCCACCCGCCCCATCATCGGCCCCTGGAGGCACAGGGGTCCCAGATCCAGCCCCTCACACAGCCCGGGCGTCGAACGCAGATGACGGGCAATCGCCCGCAAGCCCTCTTCGCCCCGTGATCCCGCCGCCATCACCGGCCCGTACATGGGGGCATAGTAATTCTGTAACGCCCGCCAGCGCCGCGGCCGCGCCCGGGACACCAGGCACGGCAACACACAGACAGGCTGCCCTCCGGCATCGAAGGCCACCGGGAAGCGGGGCGCGTCATCGGGATTGAGTCCATGGGCGATCAGGCACTCAAACCATGCCCAGGTACAGAAGGGATGACGGCACTCAGCCTGCTCGAACAATGCCCGGCACGCCTCGGGCAGGGCCGCCAGACTCTCGAAGACCCGCACCCGGCTCATCGGGGCATCCATCAACGAGGTCCGCCGGCCGCCACCTGTTCCAGCACCCGCGCCAGACGCGTCACCAGATGGCGCCGCTCAAACCCCCGCACATAGTCCTGGTCCGGATCAAACACCCCGTCTTCGGCATCCAGTATCCGGGCCAGACGTGCCTGGATGCCCGCCACATCCCCCGGGCGCTCCACCCATCCCAGTCGCCCCCGGCGGATGATCTCCGGGGTGGCGCCTTCCTCGGCCACGCACAGGATGGGTCGCCCGGCGGCGATATACTCAAACAACTTGCCGGGGATGACCCCTGAAGTGGTTTCGCCCCCATCCACGATCAGCAGCAACACATCCGCCCCTTTCTGCAGAGCCTTGGAGCGACGGTAAGGGACATCGGGAAAGAACCGGAACACCGGCTCCAGCCCATGCCGCGTCACCAGTTCATCCATGCGCGCCACGATCTCCGGCGCCCGCCCGCCGTAATATTCAAACCGGAAACGTCCCGCCAGATCGGGCCGCTCCCGCAACAGTCCCCCGGCCGCTTCCAGCAATTCATAGCCCCGCCGGTTCTTGAACAGACGCCCGGCATAGACGATGCGCAACACACCTGGCGTCTGCCCTTCCGGCTCTACCCCCTCGAACTCCTCCGGATCATACCCATTGGTGATGGTCACCAGGGCCTCATCCGGCAATCGGGGCAGGCGACCGCGCATCACCTCGGTCTTGGGGCCGGACACCGTCACCACCGCCCCCGCCGTGGACACCAACCGCCGCTCCAGGGCCAGTTCCAGCCGTTGGCGCCAGGCAGGCACCCAGGCCCGCAACACATCCCCGGTCCACAGGTCCCGGTAATCCGCCACCCAGGGCACTCCCGTCCGTCGGGACAGATGTGCCCCCACAATCAAGGACGTGAAGTGAGGGGCCGTGGCCAGGATCACGTCGGGCCGAAACTCATCCACGATCCTGACACCCTGCCGGACCGCCGGCGGCCACCACAGCACCAGATCATCGGGGATCTGCACATGCCGATGGATAAAACGATCCATCCAGGCAACCCCCCGCTTGACGGAGGAGATCAGCCCGGAAGCCGACGCCGCATGGGTGCCCGGCCCCGGCACAGAGTCGTTCCCCGACACCGCCCCGGTCGCCTCCGCATCCACCGGTCGGCCACGCCCCAGCAAACGCTTGACGGCCAGCACCAGACGCTCCCGGGGTCGGGGCAACGGCACCCGGAACACCCGGGTGCCATCGGGAATTTCATCCAGGGTGGCCCGGTCCACCGGCTGCATGTCCCCTTCCGTCAGGGTCAGCACGGCCGTCTCCCACCCCAGCGCCTGCAGATGCTGGCAGAACTTGAGTGGCCGCAACCGGCCGATTCCCTTCACCGGTGGAAACTCCACCGCCACGATCAACACCCGGCGATGCGGCCTGGCAGTCATGAGCACACTCACCCCAAATAAAGATTCAAGGAAAAATCCGGTGTCAGCAATTCATCGAACACGGCCTGGACCAGACCCGCATGGCGCTGAACCGAATACTTGCGCGCCACTTCCTCCATGGCCGCCCGTCCCATCCGGGTCCGCAGGTCGGTATCGCCCAGTACCCGGTTGAGTACCTCCGCCAGGGCCATGGGCTGACCGGGCGCCACCAGGAAACCGGTTTCACCGTCACGAATGATCTCCGGCGGCGCGCCGATGTCCGTGGCCAGGATCGGCGTGCCCATGGCCATGGCCTCGATCACCACCCGACCGAACGGCTCCGGCGATATCGATCCATGCACCACCGCATCCGCGGCCTGCATGAACAGCGGCACATCATCCTGATACCCGGCAAAATGCACGGCGTCCGCCAGGCCCATCTCGTTCACCTGCTGCTGCAAGGCGCGTAGATAGTCATCGCGCCCGGGAGGCGCTTCACCGATCAGGACGAAACGGGCGCGGGGATGGACGGCCAGGACACTGGGCACGGCCTGGATCAGCACATGCTGTCCCTTCCAGTCCATGATCATGCCGGCCATCACCACCATCGGATCTTCCGGCCCCACGCCCAACCGCGCCCGCAGAGCCTTCACCTGAGCGGCATCCCTGGCGGCATAGCGGGCCAGATCCAGCCCCTCCGGCACCATGGTGATTCGTTCGGGCGCCACGCCCAGATCCAGCAACCCCTGACGGACAGGACCGGAAATGGCCAGGAAACGGCTGATCCAGCGGGTGAGAAACACCGCCAGCCGGGAATCCGGGCTGGGAATATTGCGTTCGTGGAGCACCACCGGGCATCCGGCCAGACGGCCCGCTATCACACCGGCCATGTTGGCGATGAAATCATTATTCAGATAAATGAGATCCGCCCGCTCGGTGCGGGCAATACGGGCCAGGTGGTGGGCATAGCGGAATATCTCCGCATCCAGCCGCTGCCAGAGGGGGCGCCGACGGCCACTCCCAATGCGGTGTCGTCGCGGTAGATGGATCGTTTTCACCGCCGGGGGGAAAGAGGCAAACTTGGCATCATCCAGGGAATGCACCACCACGGAACGAAAACACGCCTCGTCCAGGTGTTCCAGACAGGTACGCAGGCTGATCACCGCCCCGCCGAACCCCACGCCGGTCTCCAGATACAGGATCGTCGCGGGGCGCTTGGGAATCAGATTGACCGGTCGGCCCCGGACCCAGTGCACGGATTCCATGGGCTCAGGACCAGTCGGCGTCGGTGGACAGTATGGCGGGGCGTCCAGAACCGGCCAGGATGGATTCTTCCATCATCAAGGCATCGGCAAAGAACTTCGCGGCCCAGTTGGGATACTGCCAGGGATGGTAGCCACCATTGATGGGGTGGGAGCCCTTGATCCCACCGCGCTCATCCGGGATGCCGCCGTGAAGGCGCTGGGTCCGCCGGGTGAAGCCATTCACCCGGCGGACCGCCTCCCGGAACCGCTCCTCGCCGGTGAGCTGGTGCAGGCGCCCCCAGTTGATGGCGATCTGGGCATTGCCCGTCAGGCAGGACCAGGTCACCGTCGGTTGCCAGCGGGCATCGTATCGTCCCGGCAAATAGCCATCCGGCGGCAGAGAGGCCAGCACCGCGTCTCCCATGGTGACGGCCTGGTGCATGAAATCCTCCCGCTGTGCATAGGCCCCCACTTCCAGGAATCCGCGCATGGCATAGGCAATGGTATGCAGGAAGGGTTGGGCGTCGTCCTGCAGGCAGTTGTGGGGTAGCCAGCCATTGTCATGGCGCTGGGAGAGCGCCCATTCCAGGTTGCGCACCGCCGCCGCCAGAAAACGCGGTTCCTGAGTGATGTGATGGACCCGGGCCAGGCCCCAGGCCGAGCGAGTGTTATAGGTATTCATGGACGTGGTCGTGAACGGCGACCCGAAACGCCGCCAGCAGCCGTCCTCATCCTGTACATCGCAAAGCCAGGCAGCGGCCTTGACGGCTGCCTCTCGATAGCGTTCCTCGCCTTCCTCCTCAAATGCCCGCACCCAGCCAAACAGCACCTGGCCGGTGTTGAAGATGGTGGGTTGATCCGAACTGCCCAGCGCACCGGCCAGCACACCGCCTTCCGGCAACTGGATCTCGCATTCCCAGTCGGCCATGGCCCGGGCACGGCCACGGGCATCCGTATCCCCGGTCAAGTGGGCATAGCGGTAGAAGGTGGGCAGGATGTAGCCCGTGGTCTCGGGGTAGGACGGCGCCCAGCGGCGGGAGCGCACCAACCAGGTCTGGGCCACACCGGCATCGGGCGTCGCATCCTGGGCGCGCTTGAGCCAATCCATTGCCCCCCGCAGGTGATCCCGAATTTCTCCCGGGGCATGCAGCCCCATGCCCAGCCTGTCTCCCATCACACGGCCGTATTGACGCAATGTATCCGTAATCGCCATATCCACACCCTGGCTTGTCTGGGGCACCGGCGGCACCGATGCGTTACCGGTTTATGGGCTCAAGAGGCGCCCTGGAAACCGGTTATTGTGCTGCCCCGAGGGGAGCAGCGCAAAAAAAACTGCGGAATCATTGCGGTGAATCGAAAAAATGCCGTCCGGAAGCCACCATATGGTCCACCACCTCCGTCATGGCCCGGCAATCCAGCAGGCCAAGCCGGGTATTGCCCACCCGTCGGCGCTTCAACACCCCCTCCTTGAGCAGTTCTGCCTCCAGAAGGTCATCCCGACGCAGGCGATTGGCGGCGGCGCTGAGCACCTTGACAGGCACCTTGCGAGCCACACCCTCGTAATCAATCACCGTTCCTTCCATGGGTTCAGGCTCGTACAATGGAACCGGTAGCGTCCGCGCAATCCGATCTT
>NZ_JAJNQM010000111.1:0-8141 GCF_022227785.1 Ectothiorhodospira lacustris
GGCCAGCGCAGCAGGGCCGCCAGAAAGTTGCGTTTGAGATGCAGGTGCCGGCCCAGCATGACGTTTTCCAGGGCGGTCATATTCATGCAGATCTGCAGGTTCTGGAAGGTCCGGGACATGCCCAGTCGAGCCAGACGCTCCGGCGGCAGGCCCTGCACCGCCTCTCCCTTGAGGGACACCCCTCCCTGATCCGGCTGGTACAGGCCGGTGATGAGATTGAACAGGGTGGTCTTGCCGGCCCCGTTGGGTCCGATCACGGCATAGATCTGCCCCGGCAGGATCTGAAAACTCAGCTCATCCACTGCGTGGACGCCGCCGAAGGCCTTGCTCAGCCCCCTGACCGCCAGCAGGGGCGCCGCCTGAACGGCATCCTCGGAGGACATCTCATCCCGTTGTTGCAAGGTCTGGTTCATGACCTCACTCCTGCCCTGCCGGCGCCGTGGCCGGGCGGGAACGCAGACGTTTGAGGGCTTCGCTCAGGGTGGGCAACAGCCCCTTGGGCATGAAGATCATGGTCAGCATCAGAATCAGACCGAACATCATCATTTCGTAATCCTGAAAATCCGTGAGCAGCTGGGGCAACAGCATCAGCAGCACCGCCCCCAGGATGACGCCGTAGGTGGAGGCCATGCCCCCCAACACCACCATGGTGATAAGTTCGATGGAGTGCTCGAAGGAGGCCACCTGGGGGGTGATGAAACCGGTGTAATGGGCATAGAAACTGCCCATGACGCTGGCATAGACCGCGGAGATCACAAAGATCAGCAGCTTGTAATGGGCGGTATCCACCCCCACCACCCGGGCCGCCACCTCGGAACCGTGCACCGCCCGCAGGGCCCTCCCGATGGGCGAGTCCACCAGGTTCCGGGCGATCCAGACCGCCAGCAGCAGCAACAGGGCCGCCAGGCCATACCAAAGCAGTGCCCCGGAGACGTCAAGGCCCAACACGGAGTAATGGTCGAAGATGCTCAACTCGGCCCCGAGCACCGTGAGGGGTTCCACCGCCAGACCATCGGGCCCCCCGGTGAGCCACCCCTCGTTGTTGATGACGATGGCGATGATGATGCCCATGCCCAGGGTGGCCATGGAGAGATAGTGCCCCTTGAGCCGCAGGATGGGGCGCCCCAGGGTCCAGGCCAGGACCGCCACCAGCAACGCGCCGCAGAGCAGGGCCGGTATCGAGGTCCAGCCATAGGTGCCGGTGAGGATGGCGCTGGCATAGGCACCCATGCCGAAGAAGGCCGCATGGCCCAGACTGACCTGACCGCCGTACCCCACCAGCAGGTTCAGTCCCACCACGGTGGCGGCAATCAGGGCGATCTGGGTGGCGATGTCCAGATGAAACTCGTTACCCAGGAACAGGGGTACCAGCAGCAACACCAAGGCCAACACCGGCAGGCCCGGCACGCGTTCAGGCAGTCGCAGGAGGGCCATCAGACACGCTCCGCCACACGGGCACCGAACAGGCCGCGGGGCATGAAGAACAGGATCACCAGGATCAGCAGGAAGGCCACCGCATCCTTGTAGTCCGAGGAGATGTAGCCCGCGGTCATGGCCTCGGCGATCCCCAGCAGCAGCCCGCCCACCACGGCCCCCACGCCACTGCCCATGCCGCCGATGGCCGCCGCCACAAAGCCCTTGAGACCCAGCATGATGCCGATGTCATAGGCGGTGAGGGTGATGGGCGCCACCATGATCCCGGCCATGGCACCCAGCACCGCCGCCAGCATGAAGGCCAGCATGAGTACGAACTGGGTGCGAATCCCCATCAGGCGGGCCGCACCCGGATTCATCGAGGTGGCCAGGATGGCCTTGCCCATCAGGGTGCGGGTAAAGAACAGGGCCAGCAGCAGGACCATGACACCGGCCACCGCCAACACCCACAGACTCTGGGTATACATGACCGCCCCCAGCACGTTCACGGATTCCGCGGCACTGAAGCCGGGCATGGTGTGAAACTCCTTGCCCCAGATGATCTGGGCCAACCCGCGCAGGAAGATGGAGGCCCCGATGGTGATGATGATCAGGGTGATCACATCCGCCTTGCGGGCAGGGGCGATGGCCAGCTTGTGCAGGGCCATGCCCAGCACGGCCGCCAGGGCCACAGCCATGGCGATGGCCAGCGGCAGGGGCACCCCCATGGCCAGCAGGGAAACCGTGGACATCCCGCCGATCATGAGAAACTCGCCCTGGGCGAAATTGATCACATGGCTGGCGTTGTAGACCAGGGTAAAGCCCAGGGCCACCAGGGCATAGGTGGCGCCGATGGTGACGCCGGAAAAGAGGTACTGGAGAAACTCGGCAAACATGGATGAACCAGAGTGGATGTTGTTTAGGGAATCAGTCAACCAGCACCCACTGCCCGTCACGCACTTCCAGCAGGCGGAAGGACTCGGGCGCCAGGCCGTTGTGATCATCGGCGGACATGTTGAATGTGCCGGTGACACCCACATGATCACGGATCTGCTCCAGGGCGGAGCGGACGGCATCCGGGTCGGTGGTGCCTGCCGCTTCAATGGCGGCCACCGCCAGCATCAGGGCATCGTAGGCATAGCCGCCGAAAGTGGATACGGACATGTTCCAGCGGGCCTCGTAGGCGGCCTTGTAGTCCTGGACCACCTGCTTCTGGGGATCATCGTCGGGCAGGGCATCGGGGACCAGCAGGGCGGAGGCCGGCAGGCGCACCCCTTCGGCCGCCGAACCGGCCAGATCCAGGAAGCGGTCGGAGGCAACACCATGGGACTGGTAGAAGGGCAGTTCGATCCCCAGGTGGGCATAGTTGCGGGTGACGATGGCGGGTCCCTGACCAAAGCCGAAGTTGAACACGGCCTGCACGCCGGGGGTGTTGCGGATACGGGTGAGCTGGGCGGTCATGTCCGTATCCTGGGGACCATAGGTCTGATCCGCCAGCACCTGAATGCCGAAGTCGGCGGCCACCGCCAGGGTCTGTTCCCGCCCGGAACGGCCGAAACCGTCGGTGCCCGAGATCAGACCGATGCCGGTGATGCCGCGGCCTTGCATGTCGGCCAGCACCCGTTCCG
Organism: Ectothiorhodospira lacustris; assembly: GCF_022227785.1. NCBI lineage: Bacteria > Pseudomonadati > Pseudomonadota > Gammaproteobacteria > Chromatiales > Ectothiorhodospiraceae > Ectothiorhodospira > Ectothiorhodospira lacustris. Next base: position 3,042 of record NZ_JAJNQM010000111.1, read on the forward strand.
CGGCCATGCGGTCGGACTGCGGGGTCTTGAAGACCCAGGGGCGGACAGGCTCGGTGATGACCAGGGCACCGGCCATGGAAATGATGGGACGACCGGCCCGCTCCACCAGGGGCACGGCGGCCATGGTGGTGCCGGTGGTGCTGCCGCCGATGATCAGGTCCACCCGGTCGGAACGCAGCAGACGATTGGCGAAGTTGCGGGCCTCGTTGGCATTGCCGCCGTCGTCATAGTGGAACAGACGCAAGGGTCTGCCGATCACGCCGCCCGCTGCGTTGATCCGCTCCACGTACAGTTCCAGGGTTTTGAGTTCGGGATCACCGAGAAAAGAGGCGGGGCCGGTGGCCGAGACCAGGGCGCCGATACGAATCGGTTCGGCGGCCATCGCGGGGGTCATCATCCCGCAAACCAGCAGGACAATCAGCAGTACGGCGCGGTACGGACAACGGTTCTTGGTCACCATGATTCCGGACACCCTTGTGGTTGCGAGGGAAAAACCCGCCTATAAAACCACAATAGCGCCGGGGGCGCCACCGCGGACCCGCACTCAGGGGCCGACGGTCATTCCGGGGCCTGCTGCAACCGGGTCATCAACCGACTGATGGCCCGATCGAACACCGGTACATCTTCAATGATGCGCACACGTCCGGCGCGAAATTCCGTTGCCAGGGCCTGATCCGTCATTTCACGCACCTTGAGACCCTGCTGATTGACGAAGAAGTACTTGCCGGTAATCAGGCTTTTCCAGGACAGTTTCATGCGCCGGACCTTTCCCAGTTCTTCATCCTGAACTTCCAGCCAGGTGCCCTCGCTGAGTTCTCGGGCCGTGAGCAGGTGCAGGTCATCCACGGGGCCGCCTTCCACCTCGTCAGCGGCAGAGCGGTCTTCCGGCAAAACCTGGAAGCGCCCCTCGGCGATGAGCTGATTGATTTCCGCCACCTTGCGTGCCATGAAACTGCGTCCATCCGTCGGGATGGGCACAGCCGTGCCGAGGGCTTCTTCGGTGGAGGCTTCAGCGACGGCAGGCCCCATCGGCGAAGCAACCTCAAGCACCATTGCCTTCACCATGCGCGTATGTTCGGCAGCCAGCATCCGCAGCACTTCCTGCTGTTCCACCTGAGGCATGGACATACGGTTCATGCCTTCCTGCAAGGACTTGAGCAGAGAGGGCAGCAGGCGGGTCAGCTGATCCCGCTCATCATCACCCTGTTTGGGGATCAGACTCCACACCAGCAGTGACGCCACGTTCAGGGCCTTCTGCCACACAGGGCCATGTTCACCATGCTTGAGATAGATCAGCACCAGCAAGTCCTTCCAGGTCCCCTCCAGGAGATGGCGCACGGCGGGCGGTAAGGCCTGGCCGGCCACTACGTGCTCGATGGCCTCACCGGCCACTGCCTTGGCCACCAGCAGCTGCTCGCGTCCCTGGGCGATCTGCGCCGTTTCCTCCTCCCGGCGACCGGCCCTTTCGGCCTGTGATTCACAAAAGGCCTGAAAATCCGCCAGCACCGCCTCGAACAGCTCCACGTCATCCTCGAAATCATCCAGCAGACGTTCCACCACCGACTCGATCTTGGCACGCAGCCCATCCGTCTCATCGGTGAGCTCGGACCAACCCACGCCGGCGCGCGACAGTTCGCTGAGCAGGCGGCGGGCGGGATGCCGTTTGCGGCTGAAGAAACTCTTGTCGAGGATGGCCACTTTCAGCAGGGGGATCTGCAGGCGTCCGATCAGCTCCTTGATGGGGGCAGGCAGCGCAGGATCATCGAAGACGAACTCGAACAGCATGGAGACGATATCGATGGCCGATTCGTCGGTGCGATTGATGGCCACCGCCTGGCCGCCATCGGGGTTGAGCGCGGTGATCACCGCGCCCTTGAGATCCGCGCCGGGTACGATGCGCCCATCGGTGGCAAGCTGATTCACGGGGATCGCGGACAATGCCGAAAGCAACGCCCTCGCATCCGCCGTGGTGATAACGGCCCCGCCGCCGCCGGCTCCCGCAGAAGGCCTGCCGACGAAAGAATCACCGCCCCCCCGGCCTGCCGGGGCAGGATATCCGCCACCACGCGCCAGTCTTTCCAGCAGCAAATGAAGGTCACCGTCCTCACCGGGGGTGGCGACGGGATAATCCTGCCCCGGGACCGACGGCCCTCCTCCGCCCCCCCCGTCCCGCCCTGACCCGTGGGAGGCAAGCCCCGGGTACCGGCTCTCCGGCTGCAGTTCCGGCAGGACCTTCATCTCCTGTAGATACCGGTTCACTTCCTGATAGAGCGGAGAGAGGTGGCTGATCACAAACTGATCGAACAGTTTATAGATGATCAGCCTGATCTTGATATCCACATCCAGGACCCGCATCGCGTCCCGGAAGGCATGACAGAAAGCCTTGGGGTCCAGGGGATTGTCATCATCCTTGAGGCCGGGACGATCCATCACCGCGCCCAGGCGTCGCCGCACGGCATAGAGTTCGGCCTCGCTGATACGACGCACCTTGGCCACCATGCCCTCGATGGCCAGGTTTTCCTCCAACTCATCGGAAGCCACCAGTGAGAGCTCGTCCGCAGAGGTCTTGTCCATCTTCCACCCGCCGGGACCAGGACGCATGCAGACATCGAATATGCGCGCAATCTGAGTCACATATTCACTTTCCATGGTGGAGCGCTGGCGACGCAGGGCGCGCATGGCATCAAAGAAGGCGGTTTGTGAACGGTTGTCCTCGGCCTTTTCAGCCAGCCTGAACAGTGCATCATCGGCGCCATCCAGCATCTCCTTGAGCAGGGGTTCCACCTGACGAGAAGCCAGGTTTCGACAACGCCCGAGAATCTGGAACGGTGCGGCATGCCGGTCGCCCCGCCGTGCACCGGCGTTGAAGGCAATCACGTTCTCTTGGGCTTTCTCATTCATGGCGAACACCTGGGCGGGCGGATCGTGCCGGCCGGCGGGGCCGATGGACTGCGGTTGACTTGTGAGCCTTATAGTTCATATTAAGACTGTCAGGCCAGCACCCACTTCAAAAATTCCATGGATGATCAGTAACATGGGCAATTTTTCCGACAGACGGTTCGACCTGGACGACCTGCTGAAGGACGTCTCCGAGCTGGTATCACCCCCTGAAATCATCATTCGCCTGCGGTCCGCGCTGGATGCGCCCGGCAGCTCCGCAAGCTCCCTGGCGGCCATTGTGGCACAGGACCCGAACCTGAGTGCACAGATCCTGCGTCTGGCCAATTCCGCCATGTATGGCCTGCCTCAGCGCGTGGAAACCGTCACCCGGGCCATTGCCGTGATCGGGACTCGCGCCCTGTATCACCTGGCGCTGGCGGTCACCGCCACCCATAGCTTCTCACGCCTGCCCTGCGAACTGGTCAACATGGCCGTGTTCTGGAGGCACAGCGTATTTACCGCTCTCATTGCCCACGACCTGGCCCAGCGCTGCAACGTGCTACACCCTGAACGACTGTTCGTGGCAGGACTGCTCCATGACGTGGGCAGTCTGGTCCTGTACGGCCGTCACCCCGATCTGCTGCGGGAAACCATGCTCATTGCCAGGGGGCATGAACCGCTGCTGGCGGGCCACGAAAGGGAAATACTGGGATTTGATCACGCCGATGTCGGGGCCGGGTTGCTGTCCAGGTGGGGCCTGCCCGAGACGCTACAGACAGCCATCCGCCTGCACCATCAGCCCGATCGGGCGCTGCAGGCCGGACTGGAGGCTACGCTGATCCACCTGGCGGACACCCTGAGCAACCGCACCGAACAGGGCTGTTTCAGCGAGTACGGCCCTCGGGAGGAAGTGATCCCTGATGCAATCTGGGAGAGGCTGGGCCTGGACAGGCAAGACGGCGAAGAATGCTGTAACGATGTGGGCTGGCGCTTCATGGAGACCCTCAGCGTCATCCTGCCCCAGGCCAGATACTAAAACGGCTCTTCAGCCGATGACGAAACCTTCCGCCACCACCCCCGGGAAGGGCTCGCAGGACACCTGATCCACACGCGCCTGCGGAGGCCCCTCATGCAGCCATGCCTTGAGCCTCTCCACCTGGTCCGCGGGTCCGGCAACCACGACCTCCACCCGCCCGTCAGGCAGATTGAGCGCATGGCCGCGCAGGCCCAATGAGACGGCCTGGCGCTGGGTGGAGGCTCGAAAATAGACACCCTGCACCCTGCCGGATACCCGGCAACGGCAAGACTCTTCGACATGGGGCTTCACGGACACGGATGATGACTCCTCTGCAAAAAAAGGCCCGCGCAAGCGGGCCTTTTCAAGGCTTTCAGTACGACGGCGCCTGATATCAGCGCTTGGGGGTCAGACCGTACTGGTCCAGGTAACGCAGGTCGGAACGCTCCACCGGACCGACAGACCAGGCACCGCGGGTACGGGCATGGTGTACGGCGGCATCCACATCGGCAGCGGACGGACGCAGTTCGATCTTAAGGCGCTGACCGGGGAAGATCAGGTCTGCATCGCGGATCTGGTCCGCATTGGCTCGATAGATCAGCGGCCACTGGTAAGGATTGCCGTAGACGGAGCTACGACCGGAAATCTTCCAGAGGCTATCGCCACGGACCACTTCGTAGGTCATATGGGTAGGCGCCGGGGCGGGCGCGGGAGCCGCCGGAGCCGGGGCGGGCGCCGGGGCGGGTGCGGGCGCCGGCGCGCGAGCAAACAGGTCCGGGTCACAGACTTCATTGGCAGCCTCGCGGCTCCAGTAGCCGGTGCGGATACACTCCCCGGAGGCGGCACTACGGGCATAGGCCCCGCTGCCATCGACCACGTAGGCCGTGCCGACAGGAACCTCGGACACGTTGGCGCAGCCCGCCACCAGAGCCGCCGAAGCCAGACCGGCGAGCAGGATCATATTCTTTTTTGTGTTCACGGCTAGAGCTCCATTTGAGACGTGTACGGAGAGCGACCCGACAAGGGCCTTTATATTGATTTTATACGATGGGAGCAGACATGGCGAATCACAAGGGCCCCAACCGGTAAAAGGGTGCCAGGCCCCGGAATCAGTCCGCGGACCGGATGCGGGCCTCGATGGCCAACGCCTTGGCCTCCTTGGCCTTGCGCCGGGCAGCCTGGAACTCACCAGCGGACAGGCTACC
>NZ_JAJNQM010000112.1:0-8094 GCF_022227785.1 Ectothiorhodospira lacustris
TATTTTATGTTGCGTGGAGTTTTGAGTTTTTCCGGGCCTGTTTTGGATTTTATTTGGGTGCTGATGTTGGGTGCTTTTTTCTTCGCTGGAAGGCATGCTTGGGCTGCTTTGGTAAATGCATATGGTTCCGGGGTTTATGAGGCTTTCCGCCGTGGGAACACGAGTATTTTATTCATGATGCCTGCATTATATTGCCTCGGAATCCTGCTTGACTCTCCAGATTTGATGCACCGTATTCTGGGTTTATATTTTGCGGTTCATTTTATGCTTGTGGGTGTTTCAATTCTAAAGATTGAAGCCGACATGGCCAAGTATGGAAAAAAAAAGCGGGCGGGGCTCGGTTAAGAGGCCCGCCCGCTTACCAGGGCGTCTGACTTTAGATCAATCAGGTCAGGCTTGGATCTGTCGACGCCGGCGGATACCTGCCAGACCCAGACCAAGAACCCCGCTACCCAGAAGCAGCAAAGTGCCAGGTGCGGGAACTTCGGTGACATTCACGCTGGTCAGGGCTGCCAACGTGAGGGTGTAATTGCCTGCAGTCAGACCTGAAACGTAAAGCTGAAATGAACTGGCGGGCACGCCGAGGCTGTGGCTTAGGTTGCCATCCTGGGGTCCGACACCCAGTGTCAGATTCAGCGATTCCGGGTTCACCTCATCGCTGCAGGTCAGTCCATTGGCGCATATTGCATTGCCGGTGGCGCTGCCGTTGGGTGACCATGTGGCAAATCCAGAGCCACCCGAAAGCTGGTTGAGAGTGAAGTTGGCGCTGATATTAGCTTGGGCGAAGCCCTGACCGTCTGTGGCCACCAGTGCCTGCAATTCGGGATTTGCGTCAAAATTCAGTTGAAGTTGCGCAGGGCCATCCCCCATCAGAGCAAAGTTCATGGTAAAGCTGGTATTTGATTGGATGTTCGTCGAGGCTTGAGCCTGCCCCTTGCCCTGAAGTTCGACCTCTGCTACTTGTTGGGTCGCCGTGGGGACGCCATTGACCAACTGTGCGGTGCTGATTTCGGCATTGGCATTGGCGTATGTCTCGCTACCCGGCCCAAACAGGCTGTAATTACCATTAGCGCGGGCAATCGAGCTGCCGGGTGCGTTGGCTGCAGGAACATTGAGGACGGGGGTAGGTGCGGTGCCGCAGTTGTTAGCAACGCTGCTGCAGCCGTCAGCAAAGGCTTGGGTGCTGCCATTCAGTGTGGCCGAATCTTCCACATTGAATGTGAAGCCGGGGTTCAAATTGGTTATTTGACCGCCCGTGTCCTGGTCGAAGAAATTGATGACCAGATTGCTAATGCTGAGATGAGAGCCTGCATACACATGAGCAGCCGCAGGCGCTGCCGCGCCAAGAGCAAACACAGCGGTAACGGCTGTGGCTAATAATTTTTGTTTTGTTTTCATTGGGTTGTCTCCGTTCGGTCCCGTATTCCGGTTGTATCGCGATGGGCTTGCATTACGGCGCTTCGGGTGAGTGACCTTTGCAATCCCACTGTGCTAGGGTTAGCAGCAATTATTGGGCCACTAAAATAATTTCCTTAAAAATCAGTATTTTGTTTTTTTTGTTTGTTATTGTGACGCCTTGTTTAGTATGGTCTTGTAAAATATTCCGACGTCGCAGTTTGGTGTTATTTCGGTATGGTCGGCTTATGCCTTTTTGTCGGGGGATTTTAGATCTTTCGGCTTGTAGGGTTATAATTATCGGCGGCAAGTAATTGGATTCTGTCTGGAAAGTCAGATCGGGCGTCACTCTCGGCCTGCGTTCCCCCCTCTTCAAGGTGTTATTATCGTGCGGGCAACGGGGTGGCCGTGTCCGAGACCCGGTACTGGGAGAATGGAGAAATGAACACACAAGAACCGTCCTTGGTGGAGCATTTCCAGGATTTTTTCCTGGTGCTGAAAGCGGACACTCAGGCTTTGCGCGAGCAGGTGTTCCAGATTCGCTACGATGTGTACTGTCGGGAGTTTGGCTATGAGAAGGAGGAGGACTGCCCCGGAGGAATGGAGCGGGATGATTACGACGCTCATTCGGAACACTGTCTGATCATGCATCGCCCCAGTGGTCAAGGTGCCGGCTGTATCCGTGTGGTGTCGCCCCACGAAGCTGAAAGCATTGCCCAAATTCCCATGGAACGCTTCTGTGGTCAAAGCCTGAATCATCCTGAATTGCATCCAGGGCTGCTGCCTCGGAGCGATCTGGCGGAAGTATCCCGCCTGGCGGTGCATACCCAGTTCAGGCGCCGTCAGGGTGAGTCCGAATCGCCTATCGGGCTGGCCATCGCCGAAACCATTACGGATGAGCAGCGTCGTACTTTTCCGTTGCTGGGACTGGCTTTGTTCTGCGCTGGCACTTCGCTAATGGGGCGACTGGGGCGGGAGCACGCCTTTGTGATGATGGAGCGACGACTGGCGCGAATGCTGCAGTCTGCCGGCTTTCCCTTTGTTCAGGTGGGTGAACCCATGGAATACCATGGACCACGGGCAGCCTACCATGTGACGGTGCAATCGGTGCTGGATTCGATGCGCAAGGATATCCGCGAATTGCATGATTTTGTCCACGAGAGCTTGAATAGCTGATGTTTGCTGTCTGATTTTTTGGGCACGGCGAGTGATTGCCTCGGTTGTCCTTGACAGCCATAAATCCTGCCCACGGTGAGGTTATGGCGATTTTTGTGATCCGATACCCGATATGATGTAGACAACATGATTTAATCCCGCTCGGGTCAGTATAACTGCGGGGCTAACTCATGTTCGATGCACGCTATGAGGTTATCGTTGCCGATACACCCGGCACTTTGCAAATACATCACGAGATCCGTTATCTGGTCTATTGCCTGGAAAAAGGCTTTGAGAATCCCGACACATTCCCCGATGGTCAGGAATCCGACCACTGGGATGCCAATGCCACTGCCTTCATCGTACGAGAGCGAGAGACGGGGCAATGGCTGGGGGCGATGCGTCTGGTGCATCCCGTACGAGGGGGGCTTCCGGTACATCGGCTCACCCATGTGAACCGGGATGGTGCCCCGGCAAGGACCGGCGCGGCCGCCGAGCTGTCACGGATCTGCGTCACGCAGGATTATGTTCGTCGCCAAACAGCGGGCTTGGCCCTTTCTGAAGGCCCAGGTTGGGGAATCCGTGGGGGCGATGGCTCCGGTGCCACCAGCGTTGGCTGGCGCAACCAGCAACGAGGGCCGCTGTTTAGGACGAGGCTTGCCGACGATGGCGAGTGCCTCAATCGGCAGGGCATGAACGCCATGGTCAGGCCTGCTGTGGTCGTGGAAAGTCGTGCTTGCTCACTGACGCTCCCCATGCGGTCCGAGTTGTTTGCCGTCATGCTGCGTGCGGCCATTGAGTATAGCCGCAACCAGGATATCCCCTACATGTATTTCCTGGTGAATCGGGCCTTGGCAAGGATGGTTCGCCGTTTGGGATTTGAATTTTCCCTGGCCGGTGTCCCTTGCGAGTACCGCGGCACCCGTTACCCCTATCTGGCTCATCTGGATACGGCCGTGCAACGAGCCACCCAGTCATCACCGGATATGGCCCGGCTGTTTCTGCATGGTGGAGAACCCTATCTCCTTGCTTCTACGTCTAGCCGGCATTGCCCAAAATGGCAGTAAGGGAGGCCAGGATCACCTCGCCGCGAAAGAGCACCCCGCCATCTTCAAGCAGTCCCAGGCAGGTGTGTCGTTGTTGTTGCAGGCGAGTGTGCCCCAGCCCGCCGCCATTATTGTCCACCTGCTGAGCATCGCTGACCAGCAGGTGCAGGGTATCGGCGCTGCGCAGGCGGCGTGCCAGCACTTGGTCCACGCTGAACTGGTGCGTGGTGTAAACCATGGGGTTGGCGTAGAAGTCATGGCCTGCTGCGTGGGTGCGTTCCAGTAGTGCACAGGAGATGAGGGCGGTTGGGAACATGTCGGGATAGTTGATGCGATCTTCCAGTTCATCGAAATAATCTGCCTGTCGGGCCAGTGACCCGGAGAGCAGATTCTTGGCATTGCTGTTGGTCATGAACTTGCGTTTGTGGAACCAGCGACCTTCCGGCAGCAGACTGCGGTCGGGTAATGGGGGTAAATCTTCAGATAGTTGGAAGGGCAGCGTCAGATCGGGTAGCGTCAGTGGGCGATCGGAATCCCTGATCTGTCCGAGCAATACCAAACCGTCGGCTTTTCTGACAACGACCCGATTGGAGCGGATCCAGTTGCCGTCCGGTGTGCGGGTTCGCTTGGTGGGCTTGATCTCCATGCGGAAGGGTTCATCGGTCCGAAGCACCCCTGCAAAGGTGAACTGATAGTTACGAAAAGCAGAGGGTGGCTCATCCAGTGCGCCGTCCATGGCCCGGTGCCGGGTTACCCTGTATTCTGCCAGGCATTCCATCTGAAATCCCAGGACGATGGGTCCCCCGAAGGGATTCTGGTGGATACGATGCCATTTGTCGGCGTCATGAAAGGGATTGAAGTCGTCGGTGGCATTACGAGCCACGTCCAGATGGATCTGGCGATAAACCTGCTCATTATCTGATGCACTGTCACTCATGGGACGTGTCTCCGGCCGTTCCCCCACGACGTTCATGGTGGTAACCAGACATGATTTGGTGATATTGGCGTTTCATGAACTCGCTTCATGTGGAGTAGGAAATGGTTTCGGTGCCGCTACCGACTCAGGGCGCCGTGGGATCTTCGGCCACCGCTTCAAGTTCGTTGGCCATCTGATCCAGTACGTCCAATCGTGGATCACTTGGTGCCAGCCGGCGAGCAGTGTTCAGGTAGCGCCGCATCCTGACCAGATACCCAAGATCAGCGCCGTAGGTTCGCTGCATGAAAAGAGCGAGGGATTGTGCGGCGCAGAGTTGGAAGATGGGATTTTGCGGCGCTTCACGGGTGCCGATTTCGAAAAGACGGATGGCGGACTCGTACTGACCATCTGAAAGTGCACGCTGACCTTCGTTGTAGAGCTTGCTCAGTGCGGGAGACTCACTGATGGCGGAAAGGTTGGCATCGGCGTTCCGGAGCGGGCGTCCGCTGAGTGTGCCTTGGGTGATGAATTGAAGCAATCGCCTCAGGGTGGAATGGGTATATTCACTCAGTGGTTGAGGAAGGGGTAGCGCGTTGACTTCCGCACGAATTGACGGCCGCACGACTAGGCTATACATGATGGGAATCACGAACAGGGTGAGAATGGTTGATACCAGCAGGCCCCAGACGATGGCGCCGGCCAGTGGTCCCCACATCAGCGATTTCCCTCCAAGTCCGATTGCCAGCGAGAACAGTCCTGCAATCGTCGTCACTGAGGTGATGATGATTGGGATGAATCGACGCCGGGCGGCGTGGAGTACCGCGTGCATCAGCGGCATCCCGCTGCGTAGGCGATCGTTGGCGGCGGAGATAAGGACGATGGCGTCGTTCACGGCGATCCCGGCCAAAGCGACGACACCATAGAGGGTATACACGCTCAGCGGTTGCTGGCTCACAAGCAGGCCGATCAGGACGCCGGTGAGGGCCATGGGCACCACGGTCAGCACGATCAGGGGCTGGGTGTAGCTGCGGAACTGGGTGCCCAATATCAGGTAAACCAGCATCAGTCCCAGCAAGAACAGCCAGCCCAGGGCTTCGATGCTCTCCACGATATCGTCGAAGTCACCGGTGAAGTCCAGGTCGATGTTGGGGAAAGCAGCGGCATGTCGAGCATCCCACCCCCGCTGAACCAGGCGATGGACGCTGGCCGCGTCCATGATGCTCTCGTCCAGATTCGCCTCGACGGTGATTGTGCGCCGAAGATTGAAGTGCCGGATATTGCCGTCAGCGCGAATCACTTCGTGATGGACGAGCTGCTCAAGAAGAATGGGGCGTCCGTCCGGTACGCTGATGGGGGTTTGCAGAAATCGGCCGATATCTTCCAGCGCTTCGGCCTTGGCCTGGACGCGCACCCCGATCTTTTCACCACGATCGCGCATTTCCGCCACCACCTCGCCGTCGGTCAGAAGGCGAAGGTCACGGATCACATGGCCTGGGTCCAGTCCTGCGCGCAAGATGGCGTCCGGGTTGAGGCGCACCGAGAGTTCCATGCCGCCTGCGTATGCGTCATCAACGATATCGTGAACCGCCGGTATTTCCCCCAGTATATGGATCACGCGATCGGCGGCTCTGCGGATCTCATCCAGGTCGTCGCCACGTACCTTGACGCTGATCGGGCGCCCCATAGGTGGTGCGCCGGCGATGCGGCGCTCGATCCAGATGGATTCGGGCCCGGGGATATCTGCAGCGCTTTTGCGCACTGCAGTGATGATGTCGTCCACATGCCGCCCCGTGCGGGCCTGAGGGTAAAGGCTGATCTGGATTTGGCCCTTGGCTGCGCCGAATAAATCCTCGGCGTTGGTGAACTGAATGCCTGCATAGCTGGCAAGGGAGCGTACTTCCCCGTCTTCGAGCCGTTCCTTAACGGACTCCTCGATCGCCAGGGTGATGTCCAAGGTCTTCTCCAGTGGTGTGCCCGCGGGCATTTCCACATTCACAAAGAACAGGCGAGCGGAGTCGGTGGCGAAAAATTCGATGCGAATCAGACCAACGGCAACGCATGCAAGGGCCAGGGTGAGGAGAATGCTGAATAGCCCCAATGTCAGCTTGGGGTGACGCAGTGCGCGCGCAAGCCATTTTCCATAGCGCACCCTGACGCGGCGGATCCCATCGCTGCGCAGTCGCCCTCCACGGGACAGGCGGTCGGACTTTGGGCGCATCACGCCAATATGGCTGGGCAGAATCCAGAAGGCTTCCAGGAGACTGAGCAGCAAGGCGACCGCTACCACGATGGGCGCCACCTTCATGAATTCGCCCAGCATGCCGGGCACCAGCATGAGCGGCAGGAAAGCGGCGATGGTAGTGAGTACTGCGGCAGTGACAGGGGCTGCCACTTCTCGCAAGGCGTCAATGGCGGCGTCCATGGCCGGCATGCCTTGCTGCAGACGTTTGTGGATGGCCTCTGCGACCACAATCGTGTCGTCCACCAGCATGCCCAAGACGATCATCAGGCCCAGCAATACGATGACGTTAAGGGTTTGGCCGATCAAACCTAGAAACAGGAATGTGCCTGCCAGTACGAAGATCAGGCTGAAGCAGGTGGCGAAGGCAATGCGGGAGCCCAGCAGGAGCCAGGTGGTTGCGAGTACCAGCAGAAGACCGATGGCGGCGTTCTGTTCCATGGTCCTGATGGCCTGTCGAGTGATCAGGGTCTGGTCGTCCAGCAGAACCAGCTTGATCCCGGTGCTTGGGCTCAGGCGTTCGTTGTAATCGGTGAGATAGGTGCGGATTTCCGCCATGAATTCGATTTCATTGGCGTTGTCCTGTTTGTAAATGGGTAACAGTACGGCAGGTTGGCCGTTATGGCGGGCCAGGTCGTCCGGCGCTTCGCGACCGCGCACGATATCGGCCACACTGCGCAGGGGAATTTCGCCGTACGAAGAAAGCAGGGGGATATCGGCCAGATACTCCGGATCGTTTGCCGTTCCCTGTAACCGGACCAGCCATTCCTGGTCTCCCAGACCGATTGTGCCTGCTGCCAGATCTCGAAAATAGGTGCTGACCGTCTGCGCCAGGGTGGACGGGGTCAGTCCCAGTCCCACCAGATCATCCGGGTTGAATAGGATCTGTAACTCCGGGTCCTGCAAACCCACAGGTCCGATGCGATCGGTACCGGATAGGCGCTCGAGATCCTGCTGGATACGCTGCGCCTGAAAGCGTAGGTTGTCGTCTTCCGCCATGCCCACCACGGCAATCATGGTGGTGGGGTAGGCATTTGCACTGCTGGCGGTGGTAATGGTGGGGCGACGAGCCTCCGGAGGAAGTTCGGCCTCTATGTTCTGTATTTCTCGCCGCAGATCGTTGACCCGTTCGCTCACTTTGTCCGGACTAAGGTCCTGCAGCCGGATCAGGATGAGCGACATGTCCCGCTGGCTGACGCTGGAGACAAAGCGGATGTCGGACACCAGTTCGATGGCCTCTTCAAGCACGTTCGTAATCTGGCGTTCCACATCCGCTGCCGAGGCGCCGGGCATGAAGGTCTGCACGCCCACCCAGTTCAGATTGACGGTCGGGTCCTGCTGAC
>NZ_JAJNQM010000113.1:0-8060 GCF_022227785.1 Ectothiorhodospira lacustris
GGATCATCCCACTGGGTGACGACCTTGATGAAATCATTTCGCTCCTGATCGTATACGCCACCGGGTTGATAGGGCTGCTTGCGGGCCTCCTGGGTACAGGCACGAAAGGCTGCGATCCGTTTTTCTGCCTCATGCCGCTCGCGGTCCTCTTCTGACAGGCTTTCCAGCAAGGCTGACTCTGCTGCCGCGGCACGTTGTTCGGCCTGCGCCTTTTGCTTCTCCCGTCGAGTCTCGGAGGCACTGGAATCAATGGCCATGGCGCCATAACCCAGGCTGGTCTTGGCACCAAAACCGAGCCACTCAAACGCATGGTCAAAGGCCGCCCGCATGAGATCCTGCCAGACCTTACCCAAGGTATCCGTCACCCCCAGGGATTGCATGCGTGCCCGGTCGATTCGCAGATGAAAGGTAAAGCGGGCACCCGGTGGGACGGCCAGGAATTTAATGGGGATGGGTTGCCCGGAGTCATGGGGGGTAGCCTTGCCTTCGTAGTACTCCTTCTGATGGGGTGTCATGACCTCGACCATCAGGTTGCTGCCCTTGTCCAGCCTGGGTATGACGTCCCAGATATCCAGCAGTCCACGAAACAGGGGCGCGGCCGCTTTCTGTCCATCCTGTGGATCGTGGCCGAACAACAGCTCAATGGCGGAGCGGCGCTCCTTCTGGCTGGTGTCGAACATCTGGTCCCAGCCAAAGGTATTCTCGGGTCTCCAGTCACGGCGCGGATCACCCGCCAACTCCTCGGCGGCGGCCCGCAGCACCCCCTTGATACCACTGCCGGGCAGATAAGGCAGGCCGTGGGGATTGAGAAATGCAAAACCATTTTCCAGAGGGTGCTCGTTGCCCATGCCGGTGACAAACGGGGCAATACCGATGGCATCGACGCTGAGACGATCGCTGTCCGCAAGCTGTGCAATAAGCCCATCCTGACGGTCGGCCAAAGCCCTCATGCGCCTCCGATCATCCGATCCAAGTGCCGTGATGGTTTCCCATGCTTTAAGTGCCGCGGAATCATTCTTACTCCAAACGGGCTCCTTGGAATTCTGTTCATCCCGCGACGTCCAGATCGGGAGATACATGCCAAATCGCATACCGGGGGAGGCTTCCCCCAATAGGGTCTTGAAGTGCTGACCCAGATAATCAGGTACGGCGGCACGGGGCATGTCAGACACCTCCCTTCTGACGGGCCGGAGCAACCTGACGCAACCACTTGAGCCAGGCCATGGCCTCGCGATTGACATCCCGAAACTGGGCCGGTGTGGCGTTCATCAGGCTTTCCATGAAAGGCTCGAATTCATCGCTTCGAATCCAGTCGAATCGTCCGGCAAGCCAGCGACGCAGGCGACGGGCCACGTCCTCGCTTTCCTTGTCCTTGTCATGGCAGAAGGCCAGTACCTGCATCAAGCCACTGTTGATGATCAGGGCCGGGAGAGATTTGGCTGCATTCACATGGTCTTTCGTGTAATCCTGCGCCGCCTGCCAGGCGTCTGTGGCGCGCTTGTGGTCAATGGTCTCCATGACGACTCCCCCCTTAACCGGGCATGTGGCAGATGAGCAGGCCGCGTCCGGTGGTGGCATCGCCCCCCACCTGCAGCAGATCGCTGTGCAGAACCGCCCGCACTTTAGCCATGACGAACCCGGCATCCAGCGGTAAATCACCATGGCTGCCGCGGGTGGCGCCGGCCATCACGGGGGCGATGAGCAGCGATTCCGGCGGCAGGTTTTCGGTATAGAAAAGACCACCATCGCTGGCTGTTCCAGTCTTGGGATCAATGCGCACGTGGGGTTCGATCACCATGGCATGTTCGGCAAAGTGCGAGAAGTCGTGATCGTTGAGCACCACCAGATCCTGACTGAGCTTATTGCGGAAATAGTCATGGATCGGGTCGGCCGGCAGCGCGAGTGCTGCCAGTTGCTCGGCAATGGCATGGACCTCGGGCGACATCTTGGCACGAAACTCATGAGCCTCAAGGTGAAGCGCCTGATCCGTGGACAGACAGGCGGGATTTACCAGATGGGCATGGCCTTCCGGCACCTCGGGGATCGACCAGTTGACCCGTTGGTGACACAGGGCCAGCAAACGCTGGGCACGGGCCAATGCCTGCGGACAGGTGGCATAGACATAGCCCCCTTTGAGGGATCTTACCGGCAGGGCCACCGTCTGAGCATCGCCAAAACTCAATGCACCGGCGTGCAGGTTGCTGGAACCGCTCTCCGGTCCAAACAGCGGATCGATGTGCTCACGCTTGCCCCCGAGTTGCTCGAAACCATGACGAACCGCACCCTTGAGTCCGGAACCCGCAATGCAGGGATGACCCGTGTGGCATTCACGCTGAATGGGATTGTCGATAAGACCAGTGGCCTGGCCGCCACCGGCATGCACCGGACTGACGGCGTAGAGAAAGAGCGGGGCTTTTTCCATAAACATTAGGTGTTCTCCGTGGTCATGCCTTTATGTTCAAACAATAGCGAGGGTAAAGCGGTTATAGCCCTCGGCACGGCGGTGTCTGTCCAGGCTGTCCGTGGACCAAAGGCCTGCATCCAACCAGTCAGCCAGGGCTTGTGGGCTGACCTCATCAAAGGCCACCCAATACACACTGCCTACCGGAGCGACCCGCCGGGCCGACTTCGGACGGCGCAAGGCCAGGTCATAGCCCGATATGATCTCGGCACGGGGCACTGCGGCGCAGGTAATCCTTCCCCGTATACCCGGTGCGCGGATCACGCCCGCCCCATCGCCCGGCGTCCAACCTTCAGTGAACAATCCCGGCGTGGTCAGGATCAGGCGGGCATGCCCGGCTTGGGCCATCGCCTGCAAATCACCTTGCGCGGGTTGCCATTCGACAGTCTCTGCCTCAGCAGCATGGCCGTCCCCCCCCAGCCGGAGGGTGATCCGGGCAGGACAGTCCGCCGTGTGGACCCGCGCCAGAAATCCAATCGTGCTGTCATTACCACGCATCAGGGAGATGGCCTGAGTGGTGAACAGCTTGCCGTCATCGGCACAGCGCCTGACAGGTTCGAGCCCAACCCCGGTACGAATTTCCGTCTGCCACAGCTCTGAACCGGGGATCCAGTGAGCCGGAGCCGGCGTTTGCCCAGCCAGATAGTCGGACCATCCCTGTTCATCCAGCCAATAGCCGCTCACCGGTTTTCCCCGGGAAGATTCAGGTAACACGGCCAGATCCGGCGTAGCGCCGGAGCAGGAGATACCCGCCCCCCGGGTTCGAGGGCGCACGCGCTCAATGCGTAATCCGCCCTCGTCATCCCGCTTGGCCACCAGGTCAGACGGCGGCCGATACAGTGGCGATATCCGCAGGCCATCGTGCCGGGCCAGTTGCCAGTGTGTGAGCCGGAAGCGCCCTGGCGCATCCCTGTGGCCCAGGTCGGGGTCTTCCAACCGACCCTCGGCAAAGGCATGAGGGTCGATGCCACGGGAGACCATCAGCGCAGAACGCAGGGCGCCGGCGGCTACCGATGGCTGAGGCGGCATCTGGCTGACGCCATAGCTGCCTGCCTCGCCAAAAATGCGGTTGCCCCGAAAGGACAGCACGTCCAAGGGACGAATGAACAGCGCAATATCAGGCATGTGCGATCTCTCCGTGTTCAGCACTCCGGAATGACGAGGCGCCCGAACGACTCTCACGGGCAAGGAACTCAGCGATAGCCAACAAGTTGGCGAGTTTCCGCACGGGAGCCTCGCCATCCAGCGCAAAACCGGCGATGGCCCGACTCAGACCGGGAACGTCGTGATGCTGGGCAGCCGACTTGTGCGCGCACTGCCGCTCGAACTGGTAGCAGAGCAAACCGGCCATCATGTCTTCAGGCGGATGGGAAGGCAGCGTGGCCAACCATTGCAGGCTGTGATACACCGCCCTGCGAGAGACGCGGGGATCGGCCAGAAAAGCAATCAGGCGCTCCAGCAATGGAACACTGTCCCACTTGGCGGTAAAACTCAGCTCCCCACCACTGCGCTTGACGATGGTCAGGCTGAATGCATCACGCCCCCCCTCATTCTTGGCACGTTTTTCCGCGGCCTCCAGTGCCCGACGCACGGCAGTAAGGGGTGCCTGGTGGTGTGCCACCACTCCCCCAGCGGAAGCGGTGGCTCCCTCTCCCATCATGCGCATCAGTCGCCCACGCAGCATGGCAAAGCCGTTACTCAAGACAAGGTTCCGGCTTTGCCGGGCACTCTGCCAATCAGAGGTTTCGCCCCGGCCACTGTAGGCGTCACGCAGTCGGCGCATAGCGGGCAACAGATGACCCACCGGCAACATGGCCAGCACATCATCCCCACCGGCATAGAGCAGTCGCCCAGGATGCTCCTCTTCCACGACTTCGGGCACCACATGCAGGGTGAAGTCATTGAGGGCCGAGGAAATGGCCATGTGCCGCCCCGGTGACAAGGCTCGTTTTTGCTCGCCGTAACGACGGATATGCGGATGTTTTCCGGCCAGACGATCGAAGCCCGCCTGAACATCGGGGTGGAAACTCTCGCGATAGGTGACGGCATGCGCAGGGTCACCGCTCAGGATGCGGCCCATATGATCGCCGTCCATCATCAGCAAGGCGTAGTAGGCCTCCGGCTTCTGACCCAGCAGACGGGACACTGCCTGGCGCGCTTCCTCCATGGCCTGGTCCTGATCCGCCTCGGCGGCGGATTCCAGCAACCCGGGCAAGCGACGGGCGATATTGAAATCCCCCTTGCCGACGGCCTGACGAGCCAGACGCCTGGGCAGGGGGACCGCCGGTGCGGCCTCCAGTCTTTGCATCAGCGAGGTATCAGGCGAGCGCCCCCCTTCGCTCATCCAACGCTCCAACTGCCCGGCCAGGGCCATGGTGTGGGTGGAGACCACGAAACGGGGAACCTGGCCCCTGTCCATGCCCAGCGCCTGCGCCACCTCGGCGGCAAACAGGCTGGGCCAAAGTCGTTTGAGTGCCGGCAGACCGGCCAGATGCTCACCGCGCTTTGCCCAGCTCTTTTTCTGCCCCGCCACCCGGTTCCACAGGCTGTCTCCGGTCCGGCCTGGATATTCCTGTAAATCTTCATCGTCCAGCGCCAGCCGCTCGGCCTCACCGGACAGCGTACAACGCCAGCCTTCCTGCCGGGTCTGCTGAAAAGGACGCACGGCCTTGGCCGCCGCCAGCACCCGATCTGCCAGATCGTGTACCGCGGGATAAAGCACCCCCGGGTTGGGAGAAAAGAACCGGATGCCATCAGCTTCCATCGCCCGGCTCAGCGCATGCCAGACAGGGCTACCCAGAAAACCCGGGGCATCTTCACCGTCAAAGAAAGGCGCCATGGCCTCGGACAGCTTGGTCACATCAAGATCGGTGTCCCTTTTACGATCATTGGCACGGATCAAGGAGAAGGGCACCGCCGCCCAATGCACCTCGGGGAATCCCTCCAACTGCTCGCGCATCTGCCGGTGAGCGCGTGAATCCGAGGCATTGATCTGGAGACTATCGAGCAACGCATCCACAGCCTGCCGGCCCATGTCATCCAGCCAACGGCGGACGCGATCACTCGCTGCCTGCGCTAGCGCCTCTGCCCGTTCCGCGGGCACCACGGCAACAAAGCGGTTCGGCAGTGCGCCGGAGAACAGAGGATTGGCGTCAGTTTCCCTTTTTGCCCATGCTTCATCGGCAAACCATTCCTTGGGCAAATTCATGGTGTCGCGTAGCCACAGGTCCACCTGCGGAATACCACGCAGCCGTGGGAAGAGGATGGCATCGGGACCCAACTCCTCGCAGATCACCCGCATGGTTTCCCAGGCCAATCGCGACAGCAGATGGGAACCGGCCCACAGGTCGGAAGTGGAACGGGCGCTGGCAATGAATTCCTGCACTGGCCCAATGCTCATGGCCAGCAGGGCTGCCTCGCCCTGGCTGTCGCCGGCAAAAGCACCCGCAAAGGCAGAAGCCAGATCCAGATGATCCCAAATGGAATGATCCGGCACCCGGGTATCGGCGGGTAGCAATGGCCAGAGGTGACCCAGGGTGTGGTTATCAGCCGTTTCCTTGAGTGTCGGCCCGAAACGCCAGAAAGCCAGCAGAGTACGCTGCCAGTCGGTATTCCCGGCCCCATCACGACAGATCAATCCTTGAAAGTGCTCGCGGCTGCGCTGCTTGATGTCCCGGATATCAGTTTCCTGCAGCCCCTTGAGGTCGAGGGCTTCGCCGGTCAGGGGATGCTTGAGTATCGGTCGCTTGACCCAGTTCACCCGGGCGTAGTCGGCGACCGCCAGGGTCTTTTCCTTTCCGTCTCGGGTGGTGATATCAATCTCCCGAAGCGGCCACTGGGGGCGATCAGCAGCCGCCGACCACCAATCCGCCCGCTTGACGGCCCGGTGAATATCGGCGGCCAGCCGATCAAACAGGATATCTCCCAGGGCATCCGGATCGGCGGGCAAGTCCTCAGTACCGGACTCCAGGCCCAAGTCACGCTTGAGCACGCGACTGGTTCCCCCCTCGTGCCCGGCGGGATCCCGCAACAGCACCAATGCCTTCTCCGCCGGATCATGGATACGGGCCGCCAGTTTGGTTTTCCAGAGTGTGGTGGTCATCGGCACTACTCCTTGATGCGATTCAGTCCGTGACACTGCGTGTCGAGAAAGTCATGTACATTCCCCCAGGCACTGCACAAGGCCCGACCATCGGGCCTGAATTCGGCCGGCGGGCGGATGGGCATGTGGTAGATCACGCCGCGCAATCGACCCTGGGCATCCTTGCGTGCCGTGAAACGCATGCTGTTGGGCAGACGCTGGTTATTCCAGCCCAGCACATCGTGATTGGTGACGGGATAACTGAGCCAGTGACGGGGTTCCGTTTTTTTTGCGCCCTTACCCGTTGTGAAAGATAGATGGGTGCGAAAACCGATCTTGATGGCGGCCAAGGTCTGCATGAGCCCGTGCCAGTCGGCTTGCGAACCGGTCTGCCAGATCAGGGGACCCGTGTCATCCGCACCCACCGCGTGAGCCCATTCCGTCTCAAGGGCTTTTTCCCAGGGCACCAGTGGCAGCGGTGTGCTTCGCCCCGATGGCGTGCCTGTCTTGACCTGGACCTGTAATGCGCCCCAGCCGTTGCGGGAACGGCCACCAATCGTGCCGAAGCGGTCGATCCAGTGCATGGCACGGTCAATACGGTGGATTTCGGCCTGGTCATCGCCGGGAATCGCCAGCCTCAGGGTGGCCGTTTCACCGGCCTGGATGGCGGCGTTGCCCTTGAGGACAGTGCAGCGCCTATTCTTATCGTGGGTGAGCGGACCATAACCAAGATAGAGTTCGGAGCCGACCGGCATGCCGTTTCCACCCATCCCTACTTCGGGGTGGTGCGTCTTCCTTTCGGCCGTGCCCTCCCAGTCCTTGAGCTTGCCTGGATCCCAACTATCCAGTCTCAATCGAAGCCTTGACTTGCGATGCCCACCTTCATCTTCACTCAGCCAGGCATTCCCGAATAGCCTGCCCTCGGCAGCGCGCATTTTCTTGACAGCATCGCCATGGAGTCGAAAATCCTGATCCTGTGCCCAAGCCACCCGCCACCAGGCCCGGAGTAGTTGCTTGAAGGGAGGACTACGCCACCGTGCGCCTTGATCGGCACCGCCAAGAAAGGCGGGCGTCAGAAAGGTGATTTCATAGCTTCGTTGTTCCATGAGGGCGTCCATTCTGTCTTTGGATATTCAGCGTAGCCGATGCTGGCAGGCTTGCACGACTATGGCAAGCTTGCCATGGCCGTACAGGTCCATCAAACGGAATGCCGAGTATCCCACTAAGGATTAGCCACTAAAAATAGCTGCATAACGATGTACTCTCAGGCGACAAGTCCCTTGACAGCTGCCGACCCGGGGTAGTTGGGCCTTAATCCCTTCTTCATCAGGGTCTACTTTCCCAGACCTCAGCATGGATGGATCTTACAATTCGCTCCGGGTCTTAATCCCTTCTTCATCAGGGTCTACTTTCCGAGGGCTATGGCTTGGACGTATTGATCAATGATCCGTCTTAATCCCTTCTTCATCAGGGTCTACTTTCCGAGCAATCGAAAGCGCGAAGCCGGCACGTGTTCGA
>NZ_JAJNQM010000114.1:0-7926 GCF_022227785.1 Ectothiorhodospira lacustris
TGCCTTGAAGCCGTCAAGATCCAGGAACAGTAGGGCCATCGGCAGATTGCTGCGCTTTGCGTGTTTGACCTCCTGCTCCAGCCGATCCAGGAAAAGACGCCGATTCGGCAGCCCGGTGAGAAGATCATAGTGGGCGTTGTGCCATATTTGTTCCTCGGCGAGCGCCCGTTCGGTCACGTCACGGAAGATGCAGACAATCGCTTCGAGTTGTTTATCCGCATCCTGTACCGGTGCGAGCAGATACTCGAATCTTTCACCTTGGCCCGAGGCAAACGCGTGGGTGAACTTGCCTCGGTAGATGGACCGGTCGGCGCCCACCTTTTCCAGGTTGTGCTGGAAGTCCGAGGCGAATGAAAGGCCGAGGTCAACGTGAGATTTTCCAATGATCGCCTCACGCTTGAGGGAGAGAAGCTTGGCAGTCGCCGGGTTGACATAGGTGAATCTGCCCTTGAGGTCCAGCACAAAGATCGGTTCAGGGGATGCGACCAGGATGGCGCCGAACAGTCGGGTCTCCATCTCCTTGGCGGCCGCATAGTGCTCCAGCGATTCGGAGACGGCCTGGTCTATGGCTTCATGGAATCGGGTCAGGTCTTCAAGCTGTTGCCCGGAAACCCTTGGGTAAGCCTTGGTCCAGCGTGATACCACGCTTGCACGCAGGGCCCGAAATTCGGACGCCGTCTCCATCACGCTGAAGCCGATGGTGTGTCGTTCGCCACCGTGGACGTCGGCCCATGAATGATCCCCGTCCTCCGGCGCATCGCCTTTCGATTTGGCGGCCTGTTGGGCCTCATTCTGGTGGGAGTCGAGATCGTCGGCAATCTCCAGAAGCATGCCCCTGGCGTGGTCGCGCAGCTCGGTCTTGTCCATGTGATCGGCATGAAGGATGGTTTTGGCAAAGGCCTCCCAGTCCTGCAGGATCGGCTCTATTTCTGTGCGAATAAAGTCCGCTAATCGCATGCTGGGCTGCATTGGTTGGGCTCACAATAAGAGAAGGCGGGATCATGAGGGGCGTTCGACGCGCATGCGCGGTGATCCGCCACCGAGCATGGTGTCAGTGATGGTCGCCCCCGTAGGCCAGTTCGGACAGTGCGTTACTGAACAGACCGCTCAGGGCGGCGGCATGAGAATTCACCCATCGGTGCCACCGTTCTCTAAGCGGGATAAAAGATATGCTCTATGGCGGATGGGACAGTCTGTTCCACACCCTGTTTGTCGGGGTGCTGGCCTACGTTGCGCTCGTTGTGTTCCTTCGTATCTCGGGGAAGCGCACACTCGCCAAATTGAACGCCTTCGACCTCATTGTGACCGTCGCCCTCGGCTCGCTCCTGGCGACCGTCATGATGGGTACCGAGGTTGCCCTGGCCCAAGGGGCGTTGGCCTTCCTCCTGCTCATCGGCCTGCAGTTCGCCGTGACGTGGTCCAGCGTCCGGGTGCGGTGGTTGCGGCGCATGGTAACGGGGGACCCGGCGATGCTGCTTTACCGGGGCGAGTTCCTGCCCGCGGCCCTGCAGCAAGAGCGGGTGACCGAGGGTGAAATACGGGCGGCGGTGCGCGCGGCCAGGGTTAATTCGTTGGACAAGGTGCACGCGGTCGTCCTGGAGACTGACGGCTCGATCAGCGTCGTCCTGTTGGGCGAGGGGGGCGATGAGTCCAGTCTCGTTGGTGTCGCGGGACTCCAGGAGGCCCGCGAGGCCGCTGAACGGTCATCCGCTCCAAAAGATGGCCCCGCGTGAACAGGAACCACCCGCCTACCCCTCGATCACCCGGTGCTGCAGGAAGAAACGCAGCATCTCGCGGCTGGCGTCGGGGCCGCGCGGATCGGCGTAGGAGCCCTCCGTGCTGCCGCCGGACCAGGCATGACCGGCACCGTGCAGGACCCAATGCTCCAGTACCGTGTGCGTACCGGTATCACTATACGTGGTGCGGGTGTAGCCCATCCCATCCGGCCCGTGACCCTGTTCGGTGCGGGTGGTGAGTCTGGCTGCCGCCATCGCCTGGGCGATGATCTGTTCGCCATTGACCGGGCTGACGGTGGTGTCGCGGTCGCCGTGGAAGACGATGGTCGGCAATGCGGGGGCGGTGGCCCCGCCCCGCGTCGCCGTGGGCGCGCCGCCGCGCATCGCTGCAAACGCCGACGGCATATCCTGCGCGGCGCCGTAGGCCAGCCCGGAATGTACGCCGATCGCCGCGTACAATTCCGGATAGGTCGCCCCCATCACCGCCGCCGCCGCCCCTCCGGCGGACAATCCGGCCACGTAGACGCAGCCGGGCAAGATGCCGAAGTCGCGCACGATCTGCCGGGTGATGCCGGCGATCAGCGACGGCTCGCCGCGATCCCTTTGCTGATCGTCGGCATTGAACCAGTTCCAGCAGCGTGACGGGTTCGCCGAGGCCGGCTGCTCGGGGTAGGCGACCAGAAAGCGCGACGCCTCTGCCAACTCGTTCATCCGCGTGCCCGCCGCAAAGTCATCGGCCGACTGGGTGCAGCCGTGGAGCATCACTACCAGCGGCAGCGGTTCGCCCTGGTAGCCGGCGGGAATGTAAAGCTTATAGGTGCGGCTACCGGCCGTGTCGGCAAAATGGTGGGACTCGAAGCGCGCCCCGTTCGGGACCACCACCTTTGCCCGTGCGACGAGACCGTCGAGCCCGCCCGTCCCCGGCGCCCCGCGCTCCAGGAAGCCGCGTAACGCCTCCGGCAGCGGGCTGGAACCGGGATATCCCCGGTCGAAATGCCTTGGGCGCTCCGCCATCCGGTCTTCGTTGCCGGGGTGCGGCCGGCCTTGGGCGCGCAGCAGCAGTGCCGTCGCTTCCTCCAGCCGACCCGCGCGGGTGAGGCGGGTCGCCTCGGCCATGACCTGGGCGTTCGATGCATTCATGCGGCAATTCCAATGGTGTGCCGGCATAACGCCGACCGGTAACGGGAGGAGGTGTGCGAAATCAGTGGATCCGATCCGCCAAGGCGGCCTTCACGGCGGGACCGGCATGCAGCGCCCCGAGTACGTGCAGCGATCCGATGGCTGCCCGTGCAAGTTCCGGGGAGACATCGGCGTCAATGATCGCAAGCCCGAGCACCTGGATGTGCAGCACCTGACGGGCGGCGACTGCCGCCTCGAGTTCGGCCCGGTGATAGTGGCGCAGCCCGAGTTCGAGCTGGTGCCTGATGATGGACTGCCGTACCGCCTCGTCGTGACGGTCGAGCTGATTGCGGATCGCGGTACGGATGAAATCGGTGCGGTTGGAGTAGAACCCTTCCTGCACCAGCAGGTCGACCTGGCCCAGATCCACATATCCCAGGTTGATTGTGATCTTTTCGCTATCGCCCCCCTTGCGGCGGGCATCCAGTGTCTTGCCAGGCATTTGCCATCCCCATACCATCCATCTGGATGGCATCATCGGCGATAGAGCCGGGGATTGCAAGGAGGGCGTTATTCCAGGGGGGGGGAGGAGGGTACCTGCGTCGGCGGGCCGGACTTGACGACAGCCAGCAAGGGGTTCATCCAAGGCACCGAACCCACCGCCATCCGCAACCATGAATGATCGGACTCCGGGTCTTGGGTGCGACGACTGCCGAGCAGAAAGCCCAGCCCCACGGCCGAGCTCAACACCGCCGGGGAAGTTATCCGTTCATGGATACGCCGGCCCAGCATGTTGCCATGCACGCCGACCGATCGCCGGCGCTCAAGCAGATGCCGTTCGGCATCTTTGATGCGTGCCGCCAGCGATTCGGAGGGAGGTGCGTCAGGGTTCATGATGACTTCTCTGTGTCGGGTGTCAGGCTGTTCACTGTGGCCGGGAACTGCAGATGAGTGCGTCGGCGGCGGATCGCCCAGTAAAGGATCAGCGCCAGCAGCAGATTAGCGCCCACCGCCAGTAGTAGTGCCGCACCGGGACTGGTCATGACACCGTATTCGTATTGGATCAGCGTCAGCACGGCCACGGCCAGGAGGCCCAGCCACGCGCTGAGCAGCAAACCGCCGACCATCACGCCCAGGGTAATCATCCAAACAAGGCTTTCGCCGGCTTGGCGCGTCTCCAGCGCGGCGAGACCCACATGGGCATGGAACAGGCCGCGCAATTCATGGGCCAAGGAACGGACATCCTGAAGCACCCCGGAACGATGTTCCGGGGTGCCGGGAGAGGTGGAGGGTGTGTCCATGAAGGCGGCCGACCTAGCGACCGCTCAACAGGCGGCTCAACAAAAAGCCGCCGGCGACCGCGATACCCACCGACTGTACCGGGTGTTCATTGACGTACTCCCGGAGATCCTTCAACCATTCCTCTTGTGCTTCCTTCAGTTGTGTACCTTTCTCGCTGACGGCATCCGCCGCGTGATGGCCGGCATCGGCGATCCTGTCCACTGTTTCGTGGGCACCGGCGGTTATGCGCTCGATGGGTTCGTTCTTGCCTTGCCCGTTTTCGGGGTTTCCCGGGGGTTTGGATTGCATGATGTGGGAGTTATCCATGATCTTCTCGCTATCGGTTACATTTACATTTGTCGGGATTGACAAGGCCAGGTTAACGACCTAAGCAACTACCGTCTGTGCGGTGACGTACTGTCTATCTATTCTGTGTACCAAGCCCCTGATCCCCGGCCCTTCTCCCTTAAGGGGAGAAGGGCGTGTCTGTGGCTGAACCTGGGTTCTTTCACGTTAAAGTATGATGGCCAGCAGGATGATGATGGGAATGGGGATACCCAGAAGCCAAAGCAGTATGTATCGCATCTTGATCTACCTCGCTGATTGCCGGAAATTCGTCGGCGTCACATGTGCTGGACGTTATCGCGTTGCCGACCGCCGATCGTGGCGGCAAAGCTGGCACTGAAAGCCCCGAGCAGCAGGCCCAGGAACATCCACAGATAAAAATGCACCATCACCTTCCGCGCCGTGTCGGCGGCCTCCCTCGCCTGCATTTCCATTTCCGCCATCCGTGCCTGTACTTCGTTGATCCGGCTTTCCGCCTGGGACTGAGTGATGCCGGTATTCTGCGAGATCAGTCGCGCCAGATACGCCCTGTCGGCATCCGGCATCCCCTCCCTGCCCTGGGCGAGAATGCGTACTGCTTCGGCGCGGACCCCGGCCCCGATCCCGTCCGAGCTGGTGGCGCCAAGTCCGCTGAAATCGGGAGTCGCCCCTGCACGGTCTTGACGAAACAATGCATCCGCGAAATAGCCGATCGGGCCGTCGGCGCCTCCTTCCGACCGGCCATCGACACCCGCCGTCACGGCAGCGCCACCGGCTGTAACCGCCGCCCCGGCAGCGGTAGCGCCGGCCTGGGCTGTGCTGTTGATAACCGACATGGAGACCGCGACGAGAAGCGCCGCCGTGATCACCAGGCTCACCGCCCATACCAGGAGGCCGTGTGCGGTATCCCGAAAGAAAACCTCATCGTCACTCAGATTGGTCCATCGGGTGCGCAGCCTGCCGGCGACGTAGCCGCCCATTGCCCCTGCGATGATGTGCATGAGGATCAGCCAGATGATACCGGCGATGCCGATGCCCCTGGCCGATACCCCTTCTCCGGGCCACGGCGAGACGAACGAGAATCCCAGGCCGGTGCCCAGGACCACAAAGCTCAGTGCAAGCGCTGCGGCGACAAACGCCCCTGCGGCTACCGCGGGCCAGGAAACGCCGGAAGACTGCGATTCGTTACGTGCGTTATAGGGGAGCGGGTTATCCGCCCCATATGCGGGGCCTCGCCCCGTGTGTGTGGATTCGACAGATGCCATGGCTAATATCCTTTGCAGATAAGCGTGAAACTGCATGGTGGGGTGAGGCCGAACTGGGGTTCTGTGCGCTGACACACGTAGCATGTCCTGTAGAGCTCGGATTTCCATCGTCGGCCCTGATTCCCCATCGTGGTCATCACGATTTCAAGCAACCACGGGGGATAAGCCGGCATGAGCCGCGGTGTCCGGCGCCCGACTGCGCGAACCCGGTCATTCACCTTTCACGGCCTGCGGCGTCGGGGATGATGATCTCGACGCGACGGTTCTGTTGACGGCCCGAGGCGGTGTTGTTCTCGGCGACCGGATAGTCCTGGCCTCGGCCGGCTGCGTGCAGGCGGTTGGCGTCCACGCCCTGGCGGACCAGGTAACGCTTCACCGAATCGGCACGCTGTTCCGATAGACGCATGTTCGCACTGGCGCTGCCCACGCTGTCGGTGTGGCCCTCGATGATGGCGGTGCGCTCCGGATGCTCCCGGAGGAACACAGCGAGCTGGTCGAGGTTGCGCACCGCGCCGCCCCGCAGTTCGGAACGACCCGTTGCAAAGAGTACGTCACCCAAGGTCAGGACCAGTCCCCGGTCTGTAGGCTTGGCGTTCATCGCTTCGATCTGTCGCTGCAGTTCGGCGGTCTCACGCCGCGCTTGGTCCACCTCGCGGGTACGGGAATCCAGACGCGCGGTGGCGCCCTGATCGCTCAGCGCCGCGCGCTGATCCTCCAGCAGGCGTGTTTGCGCCCAGGCCTTGGCGATGTCGACCTTGCGATCGGCGATCAGCACTTGGTGTCTGGCCAGTTCTCCGTCCGCCTGGGGTTTCTCGGCCGCCCGTACCGCGAGCTCCGCATCCCTGAGTTCCACCGGCGCCCGGCCGGCCAGTTGCGGATCCGCCTGCAGTTGCATCAGCTTGGCGCGGGCGCTGTCGGCACCCGGCGGCACGGTCATCGGCGCCGCGCACGCCGCAAGGAGCAGGCCGGCGGCGGTGACCGCGCCCACCCGGGAAAGCGTGGTATTCAGCGTTTTCATGGGCGTTCTCCCGTTCCGCGTTGCATTTCCTGCTGCAGGACGTCGATGCTCGTTTCCATCTCTTCGTTGATCGCCTTGGCCTTTGCCAGCCTGGCTTTGGCGGATGCGAGTTCCGCATTCACGCGGGACCGTTCGGCAAGGCGCTCGGCCCGGATCATGTCCTCGTCCTGGACGGCTTTGCGGGCTGCCGCGAGGTTCTCACGGGCCTCATTCAGTTCGATGGACGCATAATCCGCGACACGTGCCTGTTCGGCGTTCGTGATGGCGGTCTCGGCGGCCTGCAGGGCGTGGGTGGGGGCCGGCGGGGTGGATGCGCAGGCAGCCAGCGTGAGTAACCCCGCTAAGGCAGCTGCCGGACGCAAGGATGTAACGACCCGGTTCGGGGTGGACCTGATGGGGATCTGATTCATGTGCGTCCTCCTTAAGGACATCACCGGTACTCGGCAGCACCTGGCTTGGGACGAGTCTCGCCGGTGCCGGTGACGGGGTCGGTGCGCTGGCGTACGAAACGGGGGCGTGGCCGGATACCCCGCCATCGGGCTGTGTTCGATAGCAGACAGACCTAGGGTCCGGACCGCCATAGCCTCGACACTGGTGAAAAGGCTGGCTTCCGAGTCTGGAAGTTGCCGCAACCAGGAGAGAGATGATGATGAAATTGCCAACAGTGACAGGCACCGCGTTGATTCTGGGGCTGCTGCTCGTCCCGTTATCCGGCTGCGATAGGGGACCGGCCCAGAGGGCCGGCGAAAATGTCGATGACGCCGTCGATAGAGCGGGCGATTCCCTCGAAAGGGCGGGAGATCGCATTCAGGATGCGGGCCGGGACGCCCGTGACTGATCGACGGGATCCTATACCGACAGTGTCGCCGGCACGGATGGGGCGTCCATGAAGGTGATTACGATCCAGGTGCGGTATCCAACAGACACCGACCGTCCAAGGCCCTAGCTTGAGAATCCCGATTGGCGATTTCGCCGGTCGGAACCTGAAGGAGAGAGACCATGAAGAAACTGCACGCACTCGCAGCCTGCGCAGTGATATTTCCTGTATTCACACTCGGCATCGGCTCCGCATTGGCCCAAGCCCCGTCCATGGCCCAAACGCCATCGGCGACCCATGGAACCTACCTTTCGAGCCAGCCCGCAAATTCGTTTCGTGCGGATGAGTTGATCGGCAGCGACCTGA
>NZ_JAJNQM010000115.1:0-7250 GCF_022227785.1 Ectothiorhodospira lacustris
CGCCATGCCCTACGGTGCCCTCAAGCGCCTGGAGATCGCCCGCGCCCTGGCCACCCAGCCCTCCATCCTGCTGCTGGACGAACCGGCGGCGGGGTTGAACTCCACCGAGACCGCCGCCCTGGAACAGCTCATCCGCAAGGTGGCGGCCGGCGGCATCACCGTGGTCCTGGTGGAGCACGACATGAAGCTGGTGATGTCGATTTCCGACCGGATCCTGGTGCTGGATTACGGCCGCAAGCTGGCCGAAGGCACGCCCCGGGAGATCCGTGACAACCCGGACGTGATCGCCGCCTACCTGGGCGGCTAGCCCTGTCAAGACGCACCACCCCTCATTACCAGCCGGAATCCCATGACCGAGCATCGCCACGATCCCCGCGAACAGGCCGTCCACATCATCACCCGGGAACACCTGAACCTGTGGCGCATCATCCTGCTGCTGGAACGCCTGCAGCAGGACATCGACGATGCCGCCCAGGTCCCGGATGAGGTCCTGATCAACGCCATCCTGGACTATTTCGAGCACTTCTCCGAGCGGGTGCAGAGTCGTCCCAACGAGATCCTGCTGTTCCAGTGTCTGCGGGCGCGGGTCCCCGACGGCATCCCTGCGCTGGACGAACTGGAACAGGACTACCTCACCGCCCACGACGCCCTGCAGCGCCTGCGCACGCTGCTGCACGAGAGCCTGGACGACTGGCCCCGGGGGCGCGAGCCTTTCATTCAGGCCATGTCCCGGTTCACCCAGACCCTGCGCCGGCATGTCCAACAGGAGGAGCGTGTGCTCATCCCCCAGGCCGGGGCGCTACTGGATGCGTCGGACTGGGAACGGATCGCCCAAGCCAAGGATCAGTACGACGATCCCCTGTTCGGTGAGCGGGTTCGAGAAGAATTCAAGGAACTGCGTCACCGCATCATCAACATGGCTCCCGAACACGTGGGGGGGCTGGGTATCGATCATCCCCGGCGTCTGGCGCCGGCATCGGCCCGGGAGGCGTTGCTGGAGGTGCGGGGTCTGGTCACCTCCTACGGCCGCATCGAAGTGCTGCATGAAGTGGACCTGACCATTTGCCGGGGCGAGATCGTCTCCCTGGTGGGGGCCAACGGCGCGGGCAAGAGCACCCTGCTCATGACCTTGTCCGGTCTGCAGCCCGTGGACCGGGGGGGGCTGACCTATGCCGGGGCGGACCTGACCCGCGTGCCGGCCCACCAGCGGGTGGCCATGGGCATCGTACAGGTGCCGGAGGGCCGGCAGGTATTCCGGGACCTGAGCGTGCATGACAACCTGCGCCTGGGGGCCTTCACCCGCAAGGGCGGGGCGGAGGTGAACGAGGATCTGGAGCGGATCTACGGTCGCTTCCCCATCCTGCGCCAGAAGCGTCACCAGCTGGCGGGGATGCTCTCCGGCGGGCAGCAACAGATGCTGGCCATGGGGCGGGCACTGATGGCCCGGCCCCGGTTGCTGCTGCTGGACGAGCCCAGCATGGGGCTGGCGCCCCTGATCGTGGAAGAGATCTTCGACATCATCCGCGAGCTCAACGGCGAAGGGATCACCGTATTCCTGGTGGAGCAGAATGCCTCCCAGGCCCTGGCCATCTCCGACCGGGCCTATGTCCTGGAAGCGGGCAGGGTGGTTCTGCAAGGCAGCGGTCGCGACCTGCTGGATGACGACAAGGTCAAGGCGGCGTATCTGGGGATTTGATTGGCCTGTTATACGTGTGCGAATCACCCACCAAAAACTCAAGAGTGCCTGTCCCTTATCGTCTTATCGTCCTCAACCTATCGGGCTCGGGGGCGATCCGGCTGAAACGTCCGTGGGCAATGGTCAGACAGTACAGGCCCTCACGGTCGGGAAGTCGGGTGTTCAGGGTGGCGCTGAGACAATGAGTCATCATGCGTCGAACTCCACGCGCCTTCATTTGGCATCGGAAGGGGATGAGGACGTTAATAGATTCTCGCCAGGTGTCCAGGATTTACGCGCCTGTTCCTGGATTTCATTGGCTTCGCTTTGCAGGCCTGCTTCTGCCTCGGTCGCGACGGTCTTGGGTTCGGCGGGCGGCCTCGGCAGAAGAGCCGAGTCGGCAGGTTTCGCAGCCAGTTCGCCATCCATCATGCGTACAGGCATGCCGTGAGGGAAGGTGGCGTTAGCCGCGCCCGCCAGTGAGATTCCAGCATCCTGGAAGGCCCGTTTGACGAGTCGAATGACAGAGGATTTCACTTTCACCCAGCTATGGCGACCGCCATCGAGCCAGAAATACACACGCAGGTTGACCGTGGCCGGTCCAAGATCTTCCACAAGCACCATGGGTTCGGGCTCATTCAAAACGGCCGGATGTTGAGCGAGCACCTTCAAGGCGACTTCCTGGGCAAACGGGATGGAATTCTCGTAGCCGATCCCTACGATGAAATCATCACGGCGATCGGGGTTACTTGTGAAGTTACGGAGTGTGCTCTTGAAGATGGTTGAATTGGGGACTTGCACCTGATTGCCGTCGAGTGTCATCAGAACCGTGGTACGCGAAGTCAGCCGCTGAACGTAACCCGTGATATTGGCCACTTCCACCAGGTCGCCCTCACGAAACGGCTGCTGCAGGCTGAGAAAGAGACTGGCAAGAAAATTCTCGGTGATGTCACGAAATGCGATGCCCAGCACCAACCCGATCAGACCTGTGCCGCCCACCACCGTCAGCGCGAGTTGCGTAAGACCGGCGATACGCAGCACAAGGTACAGGCCGGCAAGCATCACCAGTATCCCACCCGCCCGGGCCAATACTTCGCGCAAAAGCTGGCTGAGGGGGCGAGATCGAAGCCGGCGACGCAGTAGGAACACCGTCAACCTGGCAAGGATCCACGAAATGATGATGACGCTCACCGCCACCACGATCAGGGGCAGGGATCGAATGAGGCCGCGTGCAAGATCATTCAGTACTTGAAAGGCTGGATCAAAATCCCAAACCGTGGTGAGAACCACCTCGATTTCATTGACGACGGCAACGACGCCCTGCGTATTCTTTGCCAGGGTTCCGGCCCACAGCCTGGATTCATCGTTTTCCGTTGTTCCTTTCAGGAAAACAAGGCCCTCCTGGACAGTGACCTCGGGCTCGCTGAACCAGTGTGTCGCGACTAGAATATCCTCGAGTCGTTGCCGGATCTGGTCATCCCTGGCGATGGGTTGGACCTCGACTCGACCTTGGGACTCGGTTGCGCCATCAGGCGCGTTGACCCGCACCAGCCGACCCTCGCTACCGGATAGCGGTTGGGCAGCAACGGAGGTGACCGTAAAAACTGCACAGCACAGGAACGTGGCGCCGATGAGTCTGGCCGCTCGAAACCAGGAAAGACCCCCCGGGCGAACCAAACACTGCCCGCGATGCCAAGGGGTTCCTCTGTTTCGGCCCTGCCCGTACAAGAACTCGCCCAGTAAGCCACCGACCATTCCGATCCCTCCGTCGAGCGCGCCGCTAGCGGCACAGCCGGAAACCGCGCATGCCGAAATGAAAGTGATCGGCATGCGCGGCATTATAGTCCGGGCCCAGTACGTTGCCGAAGATATCGCAGGCGCCGTCCCGGGCCCGGCGTAGAAATTCCCCCGCCTCGCCATCATCGTCCCAGTTTCGCAGCACCGTGACGCGTCGGCCGTCGGCGAACCCGAATGCAGCCACGTCCAACGCCTCGGCGGTGGCATGTTCACTCAAGCGCCCCGCTTCGCGGCCGTAGACGTTGCGACAGCTATAGCTGCCGTAGTGCTGGACACTCGTCAGGCGACTGCCGAATACCTCTTCGGCGGCGGGCTGCAGCCGCTGACGCTCGTAGATCACCCAGGCCAGCGCCAGTGGGCAGCTGGCGACGAAAGCGGCATTGAAATCGACCCCGCTGGCCTGGACGCGCACCACGTTCTCCAGCGGGCAGCCCGCTACCGGCTCATGGTCATCCAGCACGACATAGGTGAGTTCTCCGTCCGGCACCGTATCCAGCGCCGCCAGGCAGCCCTGGCGGTCGTGACTCAGCT
Organism: Ectothiorhodospira lacustris; assembly: GCF_022227785.1. Classification (NCBI taxonomy): domain Bacteria; kingdom Pseudomonadati; phylum Pseudomonadota; class Gammaproteobacteria; order Chromatiales; family Ectothiorhodospiraceae; genus Ectothiorhodospira; species Ectothiorhodospira lacustris. Next base: position 4,004 of record NZ_JAJNQM010000115.1, read on the forward strand.
GACGAAGCTTCCATTTGCTGACCGGCGTCAGCGGGTCATCCACCGCCAGCGGCTCCCATGGTGCCCAGTGGTGAGGCACGGCTTCCCAGACACGCTGGATCGCCGCGGAACCCGAGACGGCGATGATCAGCAACAAGATGAACTTACCCATGCACTGCCACCCGCGAAGGATTCACCCCAGCCTAAGCCCTGTGCCTCGCCAATGCGATACCCCGGGACAGCAGCAGGATGAATTACAAGCGGCGGCTATTTGCCGAAAACCCACGCCGGCGCGCGGTTGAGCTTGCAATCGGCACGGAAACGTTCAAAGTGGGTGCCAATGAACTTTTTCATCCGACCTGACATGATTATTGCGATAAGAATTGCTTTCAGGTTTTTCTACTTCACAACCCGAGGTCTCCGTCATGATTTCCACTGCAATGGCCGCCAAGATCAGCGACCAGATCAACCGCGAGTTCTACTCAGCATACCTGTATCTCGCCCTTTCGACCGCGGCCGACAACGCCAATCTGCGCGGTACCGCGGCCTGGTTCCTGGGGAAGCACAACGAGGAGATGGCGCACGGGTTGAAGATGGTGCGCTACGTGCTTGACCAGAACGCCAAGGTCACCCACGGCGCGATCGCCGCACCGCCGTCACAGACCGGCTCAGTGCTGTCCATGTTCGAACGCACCCTGGAGCACGCACAGGGGGTCACCGCCGCCATCAACGACATCGTTGACCACGCGCTCAGTGAGAAGGACCATGCCACCAATATCTTCATGCACTGGTTCGTCACCGAGCAGATCGAAGAAGAGGCCACCGTCAATGACATCCTCGGTCGGCTGCGCCTGTTCGGCGACAGCGGCCAAGGGTTGCTCATGATCGACACCGAGCTGGCCGCCGCTGCGAAGATGATGGGGCAGGAGGCGGCGGCCGTCGCCTGAGCGGATCTTCGCCTGATGACGCCACAGTCAGGATGACCCACATCCACCACGGCCCAGCCGCGTGAAAACCTCCCTGATGTCAAAAAAGAAGAAGGAAAAATGTTGCAAGAAGTACAAAGAGGGCAAGCGCTGTAAGGATTGCCCCAAGCGTAAAGCCTGATTTGCCGATACCCGGAGGCCAGACCATACTCCGGGGACAGGTTGCTTCATTCCGGCAAATGACAGCCTGACCGCCAGGATCATGCTCGGCTCAAGCATTGGTTCTTTCACGTCAAGCCGCTATGGTGTCACCGTCCGCAAGCCCGGCCAGCTACCAAGGTCCCGGCCAAAAGGTCTTTGTGCTCTCGGCCTTCACACTGATTCTTGCTACGGTGGCAGTCAAACCTGAGCTTTTCAGAACGAGGTCGTCATGAGTCATCGCCACTCTGGGCGTGCTGTTGATCATCCTGCGCGGCCCCGCTCTCTGGCTCGCCCTGACCATTCCCACCCTCTGGTGCGTGATCGGGTCGCTGACCTTGAGGGTTTCAGCACCCGGAGAAAGCCTACGGAAACCAGCAGCAACAGTCAGAAAAAGGTTTGCGTTTCCATTTTGGAGGTCATTGTTCTGACTCCTTGACGGTTGGCTTTACGATGGGTTTTCCATCCCTCAATGGCAAACCTTCTTTGAACTCTCAAGCACTACCTTACAAATGCCCTGAACGGGAGGGGTGGCGCAACTTGTGCGACGCCTTGGCCCGGTTCCATTGCGAGTATCGTGGCACTACCGGGTCAATGACGTGACGCCGCGATGAACAGACGATGACGGAGCCGTATCCTGGCACGAATTTCCTCGGGGCCAGAAAACATCTCGAAAATCCCGTCGGTTTCCTTTCCCATTTCAGGGATTAGATTGTTGCGGCACTGAATCTCGCGGTCACTGGCATTTAACCGGCAGCCTCTTGAGCGAGGCAGCGTCGATAGAGTGCAACGCTGGACCAGTAGACTGGCTCGGCGGGTAACACGAGGGCGGCGGTTCGACGATGAGCGGGCCGGGTGTCCCGGGTCCGGATGCTTCCCGCGCGGTGCAAGCAGCAAGGCCTGCCCCACCACCTGCCCTCCCTTCCCGGTCAGCTCCGGGCTTTGTGCCCAAGCCGCTTCACGTTTGCCACGGCACGTCGGCGCGCCGGGCCAAGGGAACCCTGCATGCTGGCATTGGCGGCGTTGCCGAACCGGGTAGCCGCAGCGTTCACCAATTCCCCAGCCTGGTACCAAGGGGACCACGCTAGGCGCATCAGGTCGAAACTGAGGTTGATGTACGCACCCATCATCTGCGTCGCTGTGGCATTCCACGACTCGTTGAACGCAGCGAACTTCTCCTCGCTCATGCGATGCATCTCCTTGCGGTCACCGGCCGAAGGCGAGGCACCGGCTAACGCCATACGCGTCATCCGCGCAGCAATCACCACCGGCGCGGCCATGCCCAGCTGCGTCATGTCACTACTCATCTTGCTGTTGTTTCGCCTTGTCATGGTCTTGCCTCTGGTTAAGGATGGGGTGGGCTGCCGGCTCGGGGCGGTTGCATAGGTTCCACATCCATGTGCTGTTCACAGCCACATCGCACGCGATTCTCGTTTGCGGGAGCAGGAATTCCCATCGTTTTGGATGCTACAGAAAACGGGGCATAAAGTTCGTTCGCCAGCGCACGTTGCCATCCTCCCGGCCTGAAGGCTGGACATTCCCGTGAAGTAAAGGACAGTCACTGTTCACTCCAATACGCTTGCCAAGGACCCCCCCGGCATGGCTCCACAGTGGCTGAAGGAACCCGTAAAGGTGATCCACACCTGCGCGAAGCGCCGCTCATGGCCTGCTTGGCCCACCGCCAAAGATACAATCCCCACTATAAAGACGTGCGGTACATGGCTTCGTCCAACAGACGTTTATCCGCCATGCTGCGCACAGCGGATAAACGCTTATATGTTAAATTTCTCCGCGCAAGGTCATTTCAATCAGGTGATAAATCTCGATGGTTATATTTCTAGCAACACGCGAAGGTTATAAAGAGCTCGAACCAATAATCCGTAGCGGAAAATACCCTGTATGGGTTGGTGCTGGAGTGTTGACTGAGGATGAAATGGATGAAATAAGAGCGTTGGGCATCTACCTCACCAATTTTTTATACGCTATAGATCTTGGCAATTCAGAAGTCGTTGAAGAGGCCCTGGAAAGCATAGCTCTTCATCATCCAAAAGAAAGGGTTTGGCTAGAGTGCATACCATAAAATTTAATCGGATAGCCGGGGGTTTTTCTCCCCCGGCCTCCACAACACCCCGCATGCGGGTCCA
>NZ_JAJNQM010000116.1:0-7030 GCF_022227785.1 Ectothiorhodospira lacustris
ATTGCCGCTGAGGTCTTTGACCGCGTAGCCGCCATCCCGTTGCAGTTCAAGCAGATCCTCGTCGGCGTCGATGCAGTCGATCAGGCGGGTGGGCACGTTCCAGGGGGTCCGGCCATGGTAGACCAGCAGGGTGATGATGGGTGGCAGCTTGCGCAGTTGTTCCGGTTTGTCCTGGGCGTGGCGGGTCCAGATGCGGTGGCGATAGCCCATCAGTTGCAGGGGGGCCCCCATGTCGGGCCAGGACTTGTGCTCGATGAGGGTGTAGATGAAGGCACTGCGGCCATCCCGTAGTGCCACCTGGAACAACCGGTCACTGTGGGTGCCACGCAGGTTCTCGTCGATAAAGGAACCATCCACGGGTCGGGGATCATCGGCCATCTTGTCGGTGAGGGCCTTGGGAAGGCTCTCGCGCAGCAGGGCACTGGCCCGTTCGGGATCTTCGAGCAGGGCCTTGAACAGGGTGTCGTGGGGGTTGGGGAGGGTGTTGCCCATGGCCTGGGTGTCGGGGTGGGTGGGTCTATAGGGTAGCCGATCAGAGAGGGATGGAGGCAGTGCGTGAAGTCGGCGGTCAGGCCGGGACAGCCCACGTTGTTTGTAGGGGGATGTGGAGGGGGAGATCCCTCGTGTGCTGCGCGAGGCCAGGTGTGGTGAGGCGGTGGCCACCGGGGATGGTGCTGGGTTGGCGGCGTGGATCGCGCGGTTGGCGGATGATGCTGATTTGTGCGCCGCCTGGGGGCGCAATGCGCGGGCTGTGTTGGAGTCGCGGTTTGACAGGCGGTTGGCGGTGGAGGCGTGGGTGGGGGTGTTGTGAGTGGAGGTAAGACAATGTTGTACTTGGACAAACTCCTGGCCCAGCTGGCTTATCCGCTGGGCCTTTTGTTTTTGTTGGCCCTGCTGGCGCTGCTGCTGTGGCTGATCCGTTGGCGACGCACCGGGGCAGGGGTGTTGTGTCTGGGCCTGGCCTGGGTGTGGTTGTGGTCCATGCCGGTGGCATCAGACGCGCTGCGGGCGTCGCTGGAGTCGCGGTTCGAGTATGTGCCGGCACACGCGTTGCCGGAGGCGGATGCGGTGGTGGTGCTGGGGGTGGCATCAACGTGGGTTCGCCCCAGTGGCCTTATCCCAACTTGGGCCCGGCGGCGGACCGGGTGTGGCATGGTGCCCGGTTGTATCATGCGGATCGGGCGCCGTGGGTGATCGTGTCCGGTGGTTCGGTGCCGTGGCGGGAGCGTGAGCGGGTGGAGGCCCACGCCATGCGGGAGTTTCTGGTGGACCTGGGCGTGCCGGCGTCGGCGGTGTTGCTGGAAACGGACAGTGCCACCACGCGCGGCAATGCGGTGTACACGGCGCAGTTGCTGGAGGACAGGGGCCTGGAGCGGGTGTTGCTGGTCACATCGGCCTTGCACATGGAGCGCGCCTTGGCCACATTCCGCGCCGCCGGCGTGGAGGCCTGGCCGGCACCCACGGATTTCGAGGTGGAGCCCTTGCCCCCGGATCTCCTGCGCTGGCTCCCGGACGCCCAGGCCCTGGCGGACAGCACCCGGGCATTGAAGAGCCCTGGCGTATGAGCATCTTCCACGCCTTCTATTTCCTCAGCTACACCGCCACCACCACCGGTTTCGGCGAGGTGCCCTACGCCTTCACCGATGCCCAGCGGATGTGGGTCACTTTCAGCATCTATCTCACTATCATCGCCTGGCTCTATGCCATCGGGAAGATCCTCACGCTGATCCAGGACCCGGCCTTCAAGCAGGCACTCAGTTCCCATACCTTCGATCGGGCCGTCCGGCGCATGAAGGACCCGTTCTACATCGTCTGCGGCCACGGGGATACCGGCTCCATGCTGGTGCGGGCCATGGTGCAGCGGGGACGTCACGCGGTGGTGATCGACTATGACCCGGATCGCATCAATGACCTGGAACTGGCGGATCTGACCCTGCATGTGCCGGGACTTTTGGGGGATGCCAGTGTCTCGCGACATCTCAAGGCCTCGGGGCTTTTGCATCCACTGTGCCGGGGTGTGGTGGCCCTGACCGATGACGAGGAGGCCAATCTCAAGATCGCCATCACCAGCAAGTTGCTGAACCCGGATCTGCCGGTGATCTGCCGCGCCCATACCCGGGCCACCGAGGACAACATGGGCTCCTTCGGCACCGATCACATCATCAACCCCTTTGATGCGTTCGGTGAGCGTCTCGGGCTGGCCCTGCGCTCACCGGGGTTGTATCTGTTGCGGGAATGGCTGACCAGCGTACCCGGATCCAGCCTGCAGGAGCCGGTGCATCCGCCGAAGGGTACCTGGATCCTGGTGGGGTTCGGGCGCTTCGGCAAGGCGGTGAGGCGGGCCATGGTGGCGCAGGGATTGAGCACGGTGGTGATCGAGATCAACCCGTCCAGTGCCGGATGCGACGGCCCCTGCGTGGAGGGTCGCGGCACCGAGGCGGATACCCTGCGTCTGGCGGGGATCGACCAGGCCGTGGGCTTGGTGGCCGGGACGGAGCAGGACACCAACAACCTCTCCGTGATCATGACGGCCCGGGACCTGAAGCCGGACCTGTTCATGGTAGCCCGCCAGAATCATTGCGATAATCAGGATCTGTTCCATGCGGCGCAGCCCGCCCTGGTCATGCGCTCCAGCGAGATGATCGTGGAGTCCATCCTGGCCCACCTGGGCAATCCCTTGTTGGCTCGCTTTCTGGAACTGAGTCTGGGCCACGGTGACGCCTGGGCCAACGAACTCCTCAGCCGGATCAGTGGGGTCACGGACGAGCGGGTGCCGGAGGTCTGGCGAGTGCATGTTACGGCCAAGGAGGCTCCGGCGTTGCATGCGCTGATCCGCGAGGGCTTTCCGGTCACGCTGGGTGGGTTACTGGAGGCCGGACAGGCACGTTATGCATTTCTCAACTGCGTGCCCCTGATGCTGTGCCGGAAGGGGGAAGAGGTGCTGACGCCGTCGGAGGACGCCCTTATCGAGCACGGTGACCGGCTGCTGCTCTGCGGCCGTACCCGGGCCGCAGACTATCTGCATCACCTGCTGCGGGATCACCGGGCCCTGCGCTATCTTGTGACCGGCGACAATCGCCCGGATGGCTGGATCTGGCGTATGCTGGGCATGGGGCGTCCCGAGGCAACGGCAGGACGAGATCGGTAACTGCCACGGGCACGGATTTCAGATTTTTTCGAGGTGTGACATGTCTTCAAATTCATCATCCAGGCAGCGTCTGGATCAGATCGTGGCCAACAGCCACAAGGAGCAGGCGACGCGGGAACAGGGTTACCGGGCCAAGGCCCTGAAGATGTATCCCTGGGTCTGCGGGCGTTGTGGGCGCACTTTCGATCACGGCAATGTCCGTGAGTTGACGGTGCATCATCGGGATCATAATCACGATAACAACCCTCAGGATGGTTCCAACTGGGAACTGCTGTGCGTGTATTGCCATGACAATGAGCATCAGCGCCTGACCGAGGCCATGTCCGGTCACGGCGGCGGGGCGGGGGGTGCCGGCGTTGCCGGGAAGGGGGCGAGCCATAATCCCTTCGCGGCCCTGGGGGACCTGCTCAAGGGCAAGGACTGAGCACGGCTCGCCGGTTGACCGGGTGCGGTCCGGGGCGTAGTTTTCAAGGTCTGGGACGTGGCCCGATCCCGTGGCGCCCCATGACCGGAGGACATACCGTGGATGCCTCGACTTTCAAGATGCTTGAAGGCCTGCTGATCATCGGCGGGGTGGTGGCCCTGGCCGTCTGGCAGTTTGGTTCCCTGCGCCGGGACCGGGAAGAACGTGACCGTCGACGCGCCGAGGAACAGAAAAAATCCGACAATCAAAAACAGGACTGACGGGCGACGCGCCCTGTCGAGCCACTGATCAACAACGGAGAAGGCATGAAAATCCTCATCACCGGGGGCACTGGCTTTGTGGGGTCCCACCTGATCAGACGCCTGGTCTCCCAGGACTATGAATGTGTGGTGCTGACCCGCAATACGGCCAACGCCCGGCGCAAGCTCGGTACCGCAGGCTGTCGGTTCATCCAGTGGAATACCCGTTCTCCCATCCCGGAAGAGGCCTTCGAAGGGGTGGACGGGGCGGTGAACCTGGTGGGGGAGAGCCTGGCCAGCCGCCGCTGGAGTCCCGAGCAGAAGAAGCGCATCTTCAACTCGCGCATTGAACCGACCCAGCATCTGGTGGAGGGCCTCAATGAACACGCTCCCCAGTGTAAGGTCCTGGTCTCCGCGTCCGCCATCGGCTATTACCCCGTCAATCTGCCGGATCGACTGACCGAGGAGAGTGAGCCAGGCGACGGATTTCTGCCGGACATCTGCCGCCAGTGGGAGCAGGAAGCCACCCACATGCATGAGCGCACTCGGGTGGTGATCCTGCGCTTTGGCGTGGTGCTGGGGCGGGACGGCGGCGTGATCGCAAAGCTGCTGCCGGTATTCAAGATGGGCCTGGGCGGCCCCGTCTCCGACGGTAGCCAGATCATGAGTTGGATTCACCTGGAGGATGTGGTCGGCGTCATCACTCGTGCCCTCACCGATGACGCCATGTTCGGTGTCTACAATGCCGTGGCGCCCGAACCGGTGAGCAACCGGGAATTCTCCAAGTCCCTGGGCCATGCCCTGGGCAGACCCGCCGTGGTGGCGGCGCCGGCCTTCATGCTGCGCACGGCCCTGGGTGAGATGTCCACTGTGGTACTGGACTCACAGACCATCTCGGGTGGCAAATTGCTGGAGGCAGGATATGAGTTCCTGTATCCGGACATCGACAAGGCCATGCACGAGATCGCGTCTCGATGATCATTCGTCATTGGGATCCCATGGCAGTCCTGATCCTGGGGTTGCCCATCGTTGCGTTGGTGGTCTACGGCAGTTTCTTCGCCCGGGAGTTTGTGGGGGGGTATGTCCCGCCCATGGCCAGCCTGGCGGTGCTGCTGGTGTTGGTGGGGATGCTGCTCGCCTCCCTGTGGCGGTTGTCGCCCGTGTCCGCCTATCGTTTCCAGCATTCACCGGCCAAGGTCAGTATTCAGCACTGGCGGCCTTTTGGCCGCAGTCAGTATCTGGAACATGCCCTGGCCGGCGTGGAGCGCATCAGCATCGAGCGTTATCCCTTCAACCGGGGGCACCGCTATGTGGTCTGCCTGAACCTGCGGGACGGGCGCAAGATCATCAACGGCATGCCCGACGCGGCATCGCCGCAGCCCATCTACGATTTTGCGGTGCGGGTGGCGAGGTTCTACGGGCTGGCGGAAGGACCGCCGCCGGATGCACCATAGCCGTTGTCCGTATCCCGCAGGGATGGACGCAGTCCCTGTCCATCCCCGGACAGGGACATCGGCTTTTGGTCAAGCTTCCACGACGGGGATCTTGCCGATACGACCTCGCCACTCCCGCGGCCCGGTTTCATGCACCGAGGTGCCCTGGCTGTCCACCGCCACGGTCACGGGCATGTCCTTGACCTCGAACTCGTAGATGGCTTCCATGCCCAGGTCCTCGAAGGCCACCACGCGGGAGGCCTGGATGGCCTTGGAAACCAGGTAGGCGGCGCCGCCCACGGCCATGAGATAGACTGCCTGGTTGTCCTTGATGGCGGCCACGGCCGCCGGTCCCCGTTCCGCCTTGCCGACCATGCCCAGCAGGCCGGTCTGTTCCAGCATCTGGCGGGTGAATTTGTCCATGCGGGTGGCGGTGGTGGGACCGGCCGGACCCATGACCTCATCCCGCACCGGGTCCACCGGACCCACGTAGTAGATGAAGCGGTTGGCAAAATCCACTGGCAGGGACTTGCCCTCGTCCAGCATCCGGGTCAGCCGCTGGTGGGCGGCATCCCGGCCGGTGAGCAGGCGGCCGTTGAGCAGCAGCACATCGCCCGGCTGCCAGCTGGCCACTTCCTCTCGGGTGATGGTGTCCAGGTTCACCCGCTTGCCCTTGGAGGCGTCGTAGTCCAGTTGCGGCCAGTCCTCCAGGGAGGGTGGCGTAAGGACCGCCGGGCCGTTGCCGTCCAGGTGGAAATGCACATGACGGGTGGCGGCACAGTTGGGGATCATGGCCACGGGCAGGGAAGCCGCATGGGTGGGGTAGTCCAGGATCTTCACGTCCAGCACCGTGGTCAGGCCGCCCAGTCCCTGGGCGCCGATGCCGAGGGCATTGACCTTCTCGTACAGTTCCAGGCGCAGTTCCTCCACCCGGTTCTGCGGGCCACGGGCCATCAGTTCATGGATATCCACCGGGGCCATGAGGGATTCCTTGGCCAGCAGCATGGCCTTTTCCGGTGTGCCGCCGATGCCCAGGCCCAGGATGCCCGGTGGGCACCAGCCGGCGCCCATGGTAGGCACGGTCTTGAGGACCCAGTCGACGATGGAGTCGGAGGGGTTGAGCATGGCCAGCTTGGACTTGTTCTCGGAACCGCCGCCCTTGGCGGCGCAGATCACTTCCACGTGATCCCCGGGCACGATCTCCATATGGACCACCGCCGGGGTGTTATCGCGGGAATTTTTGCGCTCACCGGCCGGGTCCAGCAGCACCGAGGCCCGCAGGGGGTTGTCCGGGTGTTGATAGGCCCGTCTGACCCCTTCGTCCACCATGGCCTGCAGGCTCATGTCCGCCTCCCAGCGCACGTCCATGCCCACCTTGAGAAAGACCAGTGCGATGCCGGTGTCCTGGCACATGGGGCGCCGGCCTTCGGCGCACATGCGGGAGTTGATCAGGATCTGGGCCATGGCATCCCGGGCCGCGGGGGATTGCTCGCGCTCGTAGGCGGCGCTCAGGGCCTGGATATAGTCCTGGGGATGATAGTAGCTGATGAACTGAAAGGCATCGGCAATGCTCTGGATCAGGTCTTCCTGGCGGATGACGGACATGGAGAACTCCGGCAAGTGTCTGCGTTGAGCCGCGCATCTTATCCCGATGCGGCCCGCACGTCATGTCTTCGTCCGGGATCAGGGCAATTCCACATTTGCCGTCTCAAGGGCCTCGGATACGAATCGGTGCAATGACCCAGCGCGCGGCAAGCCCCGCCGTTCAGGGCGGGGAAGGATAGCG
>NZ_JAJNQM010000117.1:0-7012 GCF_022227785.1 Ectothiorhodospira lacustris
CCCGCCCTGAACGGCGGGGCTTGCCGCGCGCTGGGTCATTCTTCCTCCTTTCCAGGACTTTCCTATCGCAAGTTGGTCCCATGCCCGGCGACCGTTCGAACAGATCGCCCACAAACACAAGCAGCGCGGCCGCGTGCATCTCATCATGAAGCTGATCGCCGCGATCTACCAGGTGGAGTCGCGCCTGCGAAGGCAAGGGATCGATGATCCCGAGGTGATCCGGCAGGAACGCCAGCGGCGCACGGTGCCGATCCTTAAGCGCCTGCGTCGTCTGCTGGACCGCATCCTACCCAGCCTGCCTCCCCGGGGGGACTTCGCCAGGGCGATCCGCTACACCCTCAACATCACTGGGCACCGCCGGCCCAGAGGTGCGGGGAGCATGCCAGCCCCGAGTGACGGCTGGCTATACGGGGGCTACCGGACGGATACCCCTTGCGGGAGAAGAGGGAAAACGACGAGGGAAAACCCCGCACCGTTTCAGTGAGACTGCTCCGAGCGCAAGGCAATCACCTCGGTCAGGGACAGGCCCGTGGTCTGAGCAATCTGCTCTTCGGTCAACAAACCCAGCTTGAGCAGGTTCATGGCCGCCAGGCGCCGCCCCTCTTGCAGGCCCTTCTGCAGGCCAATCTCCTCGCCCTCCTGCCGTCCTTCCTGCCGTCCTTCCTGCCGTCCCTCCTGCCGCCCCTTCTGCCGTTCCTTCTCGGCCCACGTCTGAAGATTTTCCGCCAGCATTGCATGGTCCTCCACCAAACTGTTGATCTCTTCCAGTGCCTGCTCCGCCTCGGCACCCAGCCGTCTGAGGTGACGCTTGAGCCAGCGGGTGATCACCTCGTCCAACCGGGCCTTCTCCGGGTGTGCCCGGATCCGCACCGCCAGGCGTTTCACCGCTCCCTGCAGGGCCTCCACGTCCTTCGACGCCTTCTCCACCTCGAAGATCCCGCTCAGCGGTGTATCCCGCGCCGCCAGTTCTTCCTCGGTGAAGGCCGATTCGTTCACCAGATAGTAGCGCAGGTGCGGCTGATAGACCCGCAGGAACACCGGCGGTTCCGGCCGGACCATTCGGTAGATGTCCTCCCGCGCCGTCCAGCGCTTCGAGCCGTTGTACAGTACCACCGGAAAGATCGGCGGCATCCCCTTGCGGGCTGTCGTGACCTTCGTCTTGATCAGGTGGTCGTAGAAGCAGGCCACGTAATGCAACATCCGGAACAGCGGTGTGATGTAGTTCCCGCTGTGGTCCGTCAGGGTGGAGAAATCCATCATCGCCGACACCTCCGGCGGGGCAAATCCCTCCATCAGCTGTCGGACCAGTTCCGGATAGCTGAACAGTTCCTTGTAGCCCGTGTCGTGGTGGTTGACCATGCGCTGTCCTGGGTGAAGACCTGGTCGCCAGTGTGCCACAACAGCTGGCCAGAAGAATTCCTCACCTGCAACGACCCGGGCACGCCTCATTGTGGAAGCCATCAATCACGTGGAACGCCGCGTCCGCTTTGCCCAGGGCGATTGATCGCTTTTACAGGCTCAACACATCAAAAGCGATGATCTGCCGCTGCTCCCTGGAGAATTCCACGCCGATGAGATGAATGGGCTTGCCCTGCCCCCGGTATTTGTCGGCGTAACCCTTGTCCTGGAGCTGCCGCAACGCCTTGCCCTCCGGGACCTGCTCCACCACCTTGAACTCGAACAGGTAGATGTGGCCATTGAAATCCACGGTCATGTCCACCCGGCCGGTGTTGCCGGCATCCTCCACGGTGATGGCCAGGCCCAGCGCGGCCAGGTGGCTGTAGAACACGCTGGCGTAGTGGCCTTCATATTGGGCGATGGGGTTGTTGCGGTACCAATCGTGGGGCAGTCCGGCAAACAGGGCCTTGAAGTGGGTTTCCAGGGCCGGCAGGTCATGGTTGCGCAGGGCCATGAGCGCCTGCATCTGGGACTCCTGCGCTCGTGAGGCCTCCAGCCCCAGGGCCGGCAGCAGGGATTCGTTCAGACTGGCCTCCACCTCGCGATTGGGATAACCCAGGGTGTAGAGCCAGTAGCCGGTGATGGGTTCTTCCACCTTGTGCACGGTGAGATAGCCGGTCTGGAACAAGAGGGCTTCGGTGGCAATGTCGTCCACGTCGAAGCGGCCCAGCAGGCTGGCCTTGGTCTGCAGACGGTCCAGACGGGGGGTGAATACGCCCCGCTCCGACAGGAGCTTGACTAAAAATGAGGGCGTGGCACTTTCGAACCAGTAGGGCCGGAACTCCCGTTTCTGGAACAGCAGCAACACATCGAACGGGTTATAGACCGCCTGGGTCGTTTCATCTCCCCAGCGATAGCCGTTGTACCACTGACGGATCTGTTCCCGGTCCAGGCCCGGCAGTTCCGGGGCAAACACGGTATCGATGTCCTCGTCGGTGTAGCCGCAGATAGGGGCAAAGGGCTTGTCCAGGGTGATGTCGTTGAGGTTGTTCAGCCCGGAGAACAGGCTGACCTTGCTGAACTTGGACACACCGGTGAGCAGGCAGAATTTCAGATGGGGATCGGCGTCCTTGAGGACGGAATACAGGTTTTTCAGCCCTTCCCGCAGTTCGCGGGCCACGTCGGCATCGGTGATGTTGTCCAGGATGGGCTTGTCGTATTCGTCGATCAGGACCACCACTCGCTGGCCGTGTTGATGGTGGGCCATGCGGATCAGATCGGAAAATTCGCCGGCGATGTCCTGGGCGCCGCTGTGTTCGATGCCCAGGCGTTCCCGGTTGAATTGCAGCAGGTGCCGGATACGGGTATCCAGTGCCGATCGATTTACCATGACCCCATCGGCAAAGCTGATCCGGACGACCGGATGACGAGTCTGCCAATCCCAGCGGTCGTGGATGTACAGGCCACGGAACAGAGGCTCGTTAGCCTCGAACAACTCCTTGAGCGTGTCCAGCAGCAGGCTCTTGCCGAAACGGCGGGGGCGCGAGAGGAAATAATAGCTTCCATCTTCAATCAGTTGGGTAAGGTGTGCGGTCTTGTCTACATAGTAGAACCCGCCCGTGCGGATCTTGGCAAAGGACTGCACTCCGATGGGGAGATTGAGCTGGGCAGCCATGGGAAAGCGTAGCTCCTGAAGATTCGGTATGGGGCAGAGTATCATGAAGCCGGGTCTTGCCTTGCGGGGGCTTGGTCGCGACCGCGGGTGTGCACCCAAAGGCATTCGCCCCCCTTGGCAGAGACAAAAGAAAACATGAACCATTTCCCATTTTTCAGACCATACGCTTGTGCCCCTCCTGGAGCTATGGGATCTTGACCCCGTCGCCATGTATCGGCGCTCAAGGATGAACTCTCAGGCTCACGGATGATTTCAGGGATTGGCCCGGCCGCGCGACACAAAGCCCCGTCACATGGACAGTGATGGGGCTTTACTTTATGCGTTGTGTGTAGTGGATTGCCCCGTGGCCGAGGGCTGTTGACACACCGGACTCGCTGAATGGTCATGCCCGCGCAGGGGGAATTCAGTCAGCAAAAATTAGAATCGCGCCATGAATCTGCGTCCATTCCCGCGTAAGCGGGAATCCAGTCGCGGGCTGACAGTTCTGGACTCCCGCTTGCGCGGGAGTGGCGAAAAGGACGTGTTCGGTATTTCGTGTCATTTTTGCGGACGGACCCGCTCCTACGGGTCACAGGCTCTAAAATGGACCCCGATATCTGGACAGCGGTTTAAAGTTAGTGAGACTGATCCGAGCGCAGAACACTCACCTCAGTCAGGGACAGACCGGTGGTCTGGGCGATCTGCTCGTCGGTCAGCAAACCCAGCTTGAGCAGGTTGATGGCCGCTAAGCGCCGGCCCTTTTGCCGACCCTTCTGCAGGCCGATCTCCTCGCCCTCCTGCCGTCCCTTCTGCCGCTCCTTTTCCGCCCACGTCTGAAGATTTTCCGCCAGCATCGCATGGTCCTCCACCAAACTGTTGATCTGTTCCAGCGCCTGCTCCGCCTCGGCACCCAGCCGTCTGAGGTGACGCTTGAGCCAGCGGGTGATCACCTCGTCCAGGCGGGCCTTCTCCGGGTGTGCCCGGATCCGCGCAGCCAGGCGTTTCACCGCCCCCTGCAGGGCCTCCACGTCCTTCGACGCCTTCTCCTTCCACGGTGATGGATTGGGTTGGACAGCCATAGCTGTCTCCTCCAAAAGCTCTGTACGCCAGCGGCCTCTCAGAGGCAAAAGAAAAATATGAACCACTTCGCATTTTTTATACCAAGAGGTTGTATCCCTCCTATAGGTATGGGATTTTAAGTCCGTCGCCAAGTATCGGCACTCAAGGATGAACACTCAGGCTCATGGATGATTCCAGGGATTGGCCCGGCCGTGCGACATACGCCCTGCCAAATGGATTTGGCGGGGTTTTTTATTTTTTTTAATTTTTAATTGGACACCCACTTTATTGAAGTCTGAGCCTAAAAGCGGTAAGATGCCTTCATGGCTCAACCCCGACATGAACTGATCTCGCTCTCTGAAACGCCCTGGTATCACGTAGTCAGTCGCTGCGTGAGGCGCGCCTTTCTGTGCGGCCGCGATCAACTCACCGGCATGAACTACGGGCATCGCCGAGGATGGATCGAGGAACGCATGCTGGCACTGTCCGGCATCTTCGCCATCGATATTGCAGCCTACGCAGTCATGTCCAATCACTACCACATCGTGCTGCGTGTCGATGCAGGGCGAGGCCTGGACTGGGGGGTAGATGAGACGCTGAAACGATGGACGCAGTTGTTCAACGGCCCCTCTTCCGTTCAGCGTTACCTTGCCGGCGGCCCGGAACAACTGTCAGCCGCAGAAATGGCTCAGGTAGAAGAATGCGCGGAACTGTATCGTGCCAGACTGCACGACCTTTCCTGGTTCATGCGGGTTCTCAATGAGTCCATTGCGCGTCAGGCCAACCAGGAAGATGGCGTGAAAGGACGTTTCTGGGAGGGCCGTTTTAAAAGTCAGGCACTGCTGGACGAACAGGCCCTACTGGCCGCCATGGCCTATGTCGATCTAAACCCCGTTCGCGCCAGGGTCGCGCAAGATCTCCAGAGCTGTGAGTTCACCGGCATAGCCCGGCGTATCCGGAACGTTACCAGGGAGCTGGCTCCCCAAAGAAATTCAGGCGGTGATACTGCGAAATCCCAGCCCCAGCTCACCCCCCTCCCCGCCGCACGCAGCAGCAGTCGCGCCGATCATACCGCCGAGACAAACAGACTGCGCTCGGAACGGCATCTTAAATCGCTTCAGCCAGCACCCTTGATGCCCTTCAGCCCGGCTGCGCGTTTTGAGACTGCCATTCCTTTTGCCTTCGCAGATTATCTGGAACTGGTTGATATCCTGGGACGCTGTCTCCACCCGATGAAACGCGGCAGAATCCCGGAAAAGACGCCCCGCCTGCTGTTGCAAATGGGTATGGAGACTGAAGCCTTCGTTAATCAGTCAGCAAACATGCTCAAGACCTTCGGCCCCGTGATCGGGACACCTGAAACACTGTGTAAACTGGCTTTACGGCAAAGGAAACAGAGAGTACGAGGCATACGGGTTGCCAGAGCCGTATTTTCCAACAAAGCCGCATGAGGACACGAGCGCGGAAAACCGGCGGTGGTCACCCATCAATTGTTCCACGTGGCACCAGGCGCCTGGAGTAGTGCCTTTTTATTTCATCATATTGTTTTTAAAGTTATTTTTTACTCTAAAAAGAAAATACTTCAAATAACTTAAATAAATTATTGTTTATTAAAGAATTTTATAAATACAAATAAATCGATATACCTTAAAGCGCCCAGGACGACATCGAGCCACCCAAATAAGATGTGCGCTCTTTCATGGCTTCAACTGTTCGCTATGCCACATTGATCCAAGGGATCCTGGGCCGACTGCGAAACAGGTCGAGCCACTTCTGCGCAAAGGCCATGGCCGCCGAGGTTGTTATCGGGCTTCAGGCGACCGTCCTCGGTGAAGCACAGCAGGGCTGCCAATGATTAAGAACAATGGGGGGGGATTGTCCCGCGCCACCCAATCTGGCCCACAAAGACCAATTCATAGGCATGGGTTTAAGCGTGGGTCAGGGGATCTTTAAAAAGCAAAAAGCCCCTTGAATCAGGGGCTTTTGCATATCATATGGCGGAGAGAGAGGGATTCGAACCCTCGATGGGCTTTTGACCCATACTCCCTTAGCAGGGGAGCGCCTTCGACCACTCGGCCATCTCTCCGGAACATTGCTTGACTTGCCGATCCAGCTTAGCTTGCCGTCACGCATCCATAACATCGACGGCAAGCCAATATATTACCCAAATGATGGGCTTACGTAAAGTCCTTAAAGACAAAAATCAGGCGTTCCCTTCGGTCTCCTGCTCGCGCTGGATGCGCTCGTAGATCTCTTCACGATGCACGGCAACATCCTTCGGTGCGTTGATACCCACACGCACCTGATTTCCCTTGACGCCCAAGACCGTGACGGTCACTTCGTCTCCGATCATGAGGGTTTCACCAACCCTGCGAGTTAAAATAAGCATATTCCTTTCTCCAAACTGGATTCAATCACCTTGTGTTTTATAGTCCCGGACTCTGCGGTCCGGTATACAACCGACTTGACGCCGGTTCTTTACCACCATGGGCGGACCCAATCCAGGTCCGCCCGTCAGGCCACCTGCACTCACTTGCGGGCGTCTGATCACTTGCCGGGCTGGGCGCGCTCCAATTCGAAGGCATCATGCAGGGCACGCACACCCAGTTCCAGGTACTTCTCATCCACCACCACTGAGATCTTGATCTCGGAAGTGGAGATCATGCGGATGTTGATGCCCTCGGCGGCCAGGGCCTCGAACATCTTGCTGGCGATACCAGCGTGAGAACGCATACCGACACCCACAATGGAGATCTTGACGATTTTATCGTCACCATTGACTTGGCGGGCACCCAAGGCCTCGGCACGGGAACGGACAATGCCCAGGGCCTTTTCGAAATCATTGCGATGGACGGTAAAGGTAAAGTCCGTGGTGCCGTCGGCACCCACGTTCTGAACAAT
>NZ_JAJNQM010000118.1:0-6762 GCF_022227785.1 Ectothiorhodospira lacustris
TGATCATGTGCTGAACATGTCGAATTTCTTGACGGCCGTTTTCAATGCGGTCGATCGGGTCACGTGTTTTTTCCTGTAAGCTTATATTTTTATTGATTTTTATTTTTTTGGCTTTATTTTTGCATTTAGTTGCCCGGAATTCTGTAATTCAAAGAAAAAAAGGGCAACTCAATGGTTTTCAGAAGATCAACAATAGCTGTGGCATTGGTTGGAGCGGGTTTGCTCGGTTTTTCCGGGACCAGTTCTGCGATCTCTATTTCGGGTTGGACCGGTGAGGGTAATTTCGGTACATCGGGTGCGGACGGCGTAGTCACGCTTTCTCCCTTCGAAGGTTCCACCCAGTATGGCTGGGTTTCCACTGCGGAGGGGGTAGAAGGTGTCGCACTGGAAGGTATCGGTGGTGAGGGCGTACCCACAACAGGGTCACGGCTGAGAAGCACGATGTTCACTGCCGGCGAGGGGGATCTGCTGGAGTTTTACTTCAATTACGTGACCTCCGACGGCGCGGGCTTTGCCGACTATGGGTGGGCCCGGTTGCTTGATGAGACGCTGGAAGAGGTTGCATTGCTCTTCACGGCGAGAACCACACCCGATGGAAATACGGTGCCGGGTTTTGGGATGCCGGTACTCAATGCGACGCTGACCCCTGATGCAAGCCCCATCATCCCTGGTGAGACGACATGGTCGCCACTTGGCAGTGATTCGGGGCGGTGCTTTAGTTCGTTGGGATGCGGACACACTGGATGGATTTTGGCCTCCTACGTCATTGGAGAGGCGAGTCGTTACGTTCTTGAGTTTGGCGTGGTCAACTGGGACGATACTCTTTACCAGTCCGGACTCGCCTTCGACGGTGCAACCATCGGAGGGGTTGAAATCGGTAATCCTTCACCGGTTCCGGAACCCGCATCCTTGGCCTTGCTTGGGCTTGGGCTAGCCGGAATGGCCGCGATGAGGCGCCGCAAGTCCTGATACGTCAACGCGCCCGGAAACCAGCGATTCCGGGCGCTTGAGATCAAGTGTCGTTCTGACAGTTTTCATACTCACCTGACCTCACATTCATGAATACCCACCCCTCGCGGGAATGACAGGAAAGCGTCACTCCCGCGAAAGCGGGAGTCTTGGGCGTTCGGCAGTCTTTCCCTGGATTCCCGCCTCCGCGGGAATGACGGCGGGTGGCACTCTGGTTGGGAATCCTCCATGGGAGCGAGCCTGCCGGTGAATTCGACCGGAGAACGTCACTCCCGCGAAAGCGGGAGTCTTGGGTATTTGGCAGTCTTTCCCCGGATTCCCGCCTCTGCGGGAATGACGGCGGGTGGCGCTTTGGTTGGGAATCCTTCGCGGGAATGACGGCGGGAGGGCGCCTTCGCCCGGAATTGTCTCATCTCCACTGTTGATTCTGTTTTGTTATGTTATAACATCTGCCTGGTTCGCCGAATCAACGCACCAGACTGAAACGGAGATGACCATGGCCACGAAACGCCTTCCGCTGACAGCGGCTGCCTTGCTGCTGTTTCCCTTGTCCGGGGTGTATGCCCAGGAGCCGCCACGCGGCAGCACCCTTGCCGGCGCCACCATGACACCGCTGCCGGCATTGGGCGGTGAACGGGTGTCTTCCGGCAGCGCCTTCAACCCGGATATCTCGGTCATCATCGATACCGTGTATTTGAACGAATTCAGCGGCCATGTGGGCACCCCGGCCGGATTCGGCGGCGGTCATGATCACGACCACGGTCATGATCACGGCCTGGAGGAGGGCTTCAATTTCCGTTCCGCGGAACTCACCTTCACCGCCTCCGTGGATCATTACTTCGATGCACTCCTCACCCTGCACCTGGATGAAGACCACGTGGAGGTGGAGGAGGCCTACATCACTACCCGCAGCCTGCCCGCTGGCCTGCAGATCAAGGCGGGCAAGTTCCTCTCGGACATCGGCTACATCAACGCTCAGCACACCCATGACTGGACCTTCGTGGATCGCCCCCTGGTGAACGAATACCTTTTTGGGGATCACGGACTGCAGGAGAAGGGCGTCCAGCTCACCTGGACCCCGAAGACCGCTTTCTACAGCGTCTTCGGCCTGGAACTGCTCCAGGGCGAAACCACCGGGATCGCCTCCTATGAAGGGCATGGCGAAGGCAAGCCCTTCAGCGACAAGTCCGGTCCCCGGCTCATCACCGGCTTTGCCAAGCTGGCTCCGGATCTGGGCCACAACCATGCCGCCCAGTTCGGCCTTTCCTATGGCCATGCCCGCGCCTTCCAGTTGTCGGACTTCCACGATCACGGCGACCACAGCCACCGCCTGAGCTGGGACGGCAACGCCTGGTTTGCCGGTGTGGACGCCGTCTACAAATACGATGCCGGTCGGTCATTCGGTCATGGGGACTGGGTGGTGCAGGGGGAGTATTACCGTCGGGAGATCGACGTGGATTTCCGGAATAATCAACGTCCCCCGGTATCCGACATCGCCCGTCAGGACGGCCTGTACGTGCAGACGGTGTACGGCATTGCCCCTCGCTGGCAGTTCGGTGTCCGGGCCGATGCCCTGGGCATGACCAACCGCAACACCCTGCAGTGGATGGGGCACGGACATCAGGGTTACGAGTCCTTCGGCACCTCCTACCGCTATGCCGCCAACCTGACCTTCCGTCCCACCGAGTTCTCCTTGCTGCGTGCCCAGGTGAACCGGACCGACTTCGCCGACGAAGACGATCATGATGAGGATGGCTGGGCCTTCATGCTGCAGTTCCAGGTTGCACTGGGCGTACACGGTGCCCACCGGTTCTAAAGGAGATCAGGACGATGCACAAATGGCTGGCAGGACTGTTACTGATGTGTCTGGGCGTCACGGCCCAGGCCTCTCTCCAGGTGGTGGCCACCACCTCGGCCATGGGCATGCTGGCGCAGACCGTGGGCGGTGACGCCGTCACGGTGCGGGTACTGGCACCGCCGGATCGGGACGCCCATTACCTGCAGGCCCGTCCCAGCATGATGGCGGCCCTGCGTGGCGCCGATCTGGTGGTGGCCGTGGGGGCAGATCTGGAAGTGGGCTGGTTGCCCGCGGCCATCCAGGGGGCCGCCAACCCGGCCCTGAACCCCGGCCGTCCGGGTTACTTCGAAGCCGCCGCCCAGGTGGCGTTGATCGATGTCGGCGGTCCGGCGGATCGGTCCCTGGGGGATGTCCATCCCGCCGGAAACCCCCATGTGAACATGGACCCGGTCCGCATGGCCGAGGTGGCCCATGCGCTGGCGGAGCGCCTGTCCCTGCTTGTGCCGGAGGATGCCGCCAGGTTCCGGGCCAACGCCGAGGCCTTTGCCGATAAGGTAGAGGCCCGACTGCCAGCGTGGCAGGCCCGGGTGAGCGGGGCGCCGGGGGTGGTCTTCTACCATAAGGATGCGGATTATCTGGTGCTGCGACTGGGGGTGCCGGTACTGGGTTACGTCGAACCTGTGCCGGGCGTTCCGCCCACCGCCCGTCATCTGCGCGACCTGGTGCGTGACCTGACGGGCCGGGACGGCATCGTGATCCGGGCCGTTCACCATGCGGAGCGGGGGCCGCGCTTTGTGGCGCAGCAGCTGGACTGGCCCCTGCATGCCCTACCGCTGGACCCGCCCCTGGGCGCGGATGCCGAGGCCTATCTGGCGCTGATCGACCAGTGGGTGGAGGCCATGGCCGGGAATGCTCGGTGATGCAACCCCTGCTGGTCTGTGGCGGACTGATCGCCGGCTATGACAGGCCGGTGGTCGGTCCGGTCAGTTTCGACCTCTACGCCGGGGAAGTGGTGGGTCTGCTGGGCAGTAACGGGGCGGGTAAATCCACCTTGCTCAAGGCCCTCACCGGTCAGGCCCGGATCTTCGACGGTTGCCTGACCAGGGCACCGGGGCTACGAATGGCCCATCATCGCCAGCAGCCCGTTCGCCCCCGGGAGTGTCCTCTCACCGGGGATGACCTGGTGCGCCTCACCGGGGCCGGTCGACGGACGCCTCCCGATGACGTGGCCCGGTTGCTGGACTGCCGCATGGATCAGCTCAGTGGCGGGCAGTTCCAGATCGTACAGATCTGGGCCTGTCTGGGCAGTCCGGCCGATCTGATCCTGCTGGATGAGCCGACCAACAACCTGGACCCGGAGGCCACCGCCGGCCTGATCCGCCTGATTCGGGAGGGTCTGGGCGGGCGGACCTTGCTGGTGGTCAGTCATGAAGCCGACTTCATCCAGACCGTCTGTTCCCGTGTCGTGCCCGTGAGTCCGTGATGCTTGAACTGCTTCTGGATCCCTTGTTTCACCTACCCTTCGTGACCGGTTTGTTGCTGGCACCGGTGGCGGCCATGGTGGGTGTCTATCTGCGGCTGCGGGATGAATGGCTGGCGGCCCTGGCCTATGCCCAACTGGCGGGGGCGGGTGGTGTGGTGGCCGTGGCACTGCACGCACCGGTCATGCTGGGTGCCGTGGTGGCCGCCGGTGGGCTGGCCGTCATCAAGGGCCTGCTGACCCGTCCCGGCAACGACCACTATGTGATCTTCATCCTGGTGGGGTGGGGCGTGGCGCTGGTGGCCTCGGCCTTCAGCGCCCACGGCGACATGGTGGGCAAATCCTTGATGGATGGACAGCTTTATTTCACCGGTCGTCCTCATCTGATGGCGGCCGTGGCCCTGATCGTGGCGGGAGTGCTGTGCCTGCCCTGGTTGTCCGGCTGTCTGCTCATGTCCCGTTTCTATCCGGATCATTTTTCGGCCAACGGCCTCTCGGCGCGGCCGCATCAGATCACGTTTGACCTGTTGGTGGTAGCCACCGTGGCCATCACCACCACCAGCTTCGGTGTCATGGCCGCCTTCGCCCTGCTGTTCGTGCCGGCCTGGATCGCCTGGCGCCTTGCCCGTGGCTGGGTGTGGGTATTGTGGCTGGTGGCCGGGATTGCCGTGGCGGCCTATCTGCTGTCCTTCGTGCTGGCAGCGGCCCTGGACCAGCCCTTTGGCCCCGTGCTGGTGCTGGTACTGGCGGCCATGAGCCTGCTGAGGTGGTTACCCATGCCGGTGCCGGGGCGGCGCTGAAGGATGATGTTCAATGTTTTCCCAATTGTGCAGAGGCGAAATCGACGAGCTGTTGGTAGTGACGCTGCCGGATGATGTCCAGCACAATGTTGGCATCCAGATTCAGGTAGTCATGTACCAGAGCATTGCGCAGCCCGATCACCTTGCTCCAGGGCGTGCCGCTGGCGTCATGTCCAAGTGCCTGCAGTTTGGCAAAGGCCTGACGGGCGTCGCTGGGGACGGTCATGCCAAGAGACTTCAACCTCTGTTTGGCAATCCCTATGCAGGCCTCCGTCAAAAGTTGCAGGTTGCGCTCTGCCGCACGATATATCAGGGGCGACAGGCCCTGCGGCGCCTGACTCAATGCGTGAAGCTGCTCAAGCTCTTCAGTCAGAGTGGCCAGATGCTCCCGCATGGCGCTCATGTACTCGATTTCCACAGTCAGGCTCCTGGGTGTCAGGGGAGGCAAATTTTCGCACATGGAACTGGTAATCAAGCTCCCACATTGAACTGATCCGGTTCTCTTCACGAGCCAGACGCAGGGGGTCGTTGCCCTGCAGAACCCTGCCTGTGCGAATAATCACCATGGCCAGCGGAATGGGTGCCTGATTGATATCAACAACCGAGAGCATGTCCTCCGCAAGGTCGAGCTGATGCCGCCACTGCTGGGCCAGTAACTCAGGCCTCAGGCGCCGCTCCAGGGGACGTTTTTCGGGTGTGCGGAAGGCAACCGCCAAGTCGTAGTCGCTTGTCTCGGTAGCGGTATTTTTCGCCCGGGAGCCATAAAGCCATAGCACGGCTATTTCCCTGTCGGCCGATGCCATTTCCGTCAAGCGTTCCAGTGTCGTTCTCACTCATATCCTCGTGGCCGGGTTCTGCGGCAGTGCTGTACGAGTGCAAAAGGCAGGTGTCCTTTCGCGATTGGTTTGAGAGCGTCACTCCTGCGAAAGCGGGAGTCCAGGACGGACACTCCAACCGCGACTGGATTCCCGCCTGCGCGGGAATGACGGCGGGAGGGTACCTTCGTTGTGAAGCGCCGTGGGCAAAAAGTGGGTGTCTTTAAAGTCCTCGAACGGCAGTTAGTGTAGCGCAGCCAGCGCGGCTTCCGGGGCCTTGTCCAGCACCTTGAGCAGCGATCTGGCCGCGCCCGTGGGACACCGCTTGCCCTGCTCCCAGTTGCGGATGCTCTCCAGGGGGACATCAATCCGTCTGGAGAATTCGGCTTGGCTTAATCCCAGACGTTTGCGAACACGGCGCACGAAGCGGGCCGTATCCTGCATGCTTGCCTCCTCATCAGCCGCCGCTTGCCTGGCAATATCGGCCTCGGTCGTGGCGTCCACCCGCGCCGGGTCAATGCGCCCGGAAACCAGCGATTCCGGACTCGCGGGATCAATCGTCATTCTGACTGTTTTCATACTGCCTGACCTCACGTTGGTTGGCTTTGCGAGCTGAGATGATACGGATGGCGTTGTTTCTTGGCGTGTAGACCACCACGAATACCCGCTGTTCGATCTTGCCCATCAGTTGATAACGATCTTCGCCATAGCTATGGCGAAGATTTTCATGAATCACGCGGTCTGGGTCGAAGAAGGCTCTGGCGGCGTAGCCGAAGTCGAAGCCTCGCTCGGCAAAACATGCATCGCTCTTGGATTGATTCCATTCGAAATTCATGCATCAAGTGTAGTTCAATGGCCTAGTCTCGGCAAACCAGACAACGATATACCAGACCACGGTGC
>NZ_JAJNQM010000119.1:0-6710 GCF_022227785.1 Ectothiorhodospira lacustris
TCCGCAATCTCGCGGTCGAGGCGCTGCAGATCTACCAGGGCACGTTGCAGCGGTCCCAGCCGCATGGACTGGCGCATGCGGGCGATCCACTCCCGCGCCTTGGTGTTGCGGATACGGGTCACCGGCAGCTCAACGCCATCCTCCTCGAAGATGGCCGCCAGCATGGTCTTGAGGGTGTCCATCTTGCCTTCCTTGGCGTGCACCGCCGAGACCAGTTTCTCCATATGGCGGATGCGCTGCCCCGGACGCACCAGGCTGAACCGGGCCGCCATCTGACGCAGACGCAGTGCCTCGCGGCTGTTGCCGTATTGCTGGGTGAAATCGTTCTGGATCACCGAGCGATATTCGGAGCTGGCGCCCAGTTTCTGGGATACCTCAATGCTCTGGCGACGCAGCCCGTTGGCCCACTGGGCATACTCCAGGGCGGTTACACCGCCCTCGCTCACGAGCAGATAGTCCTCGGGTCGATAGGGCGCGCCCACGAAGCGATATTCCACCCCGCCCTCGCTCTTGCGGGTGAGCACCGCCTGACAGACATCGCCCGCCTCACGGCGGTATTCGTAGACAAGGTAGCTGTTGCGGTGCGGCAGGTAGAATTGGTCGAACTTCTGCCGTGTTCTGGGCACCACCTTGTTGGGCAACTCGCCGTAGAACACCGGCACCAGCCGCTGCAGGGTGGTCTTGCCCGAGGCATTGGTGCCGCAGATATTGGTGTGGCCGTCCACATCCAGTTCGACCACACCTTCAAGATGGCCGTGAATCATCACGATGCGTAGCAGGTGCGCCATGTCGCCTTCTGAGTCCATTGGCTTGGGAGACGCCTATCTTGCCAGAGACCCGCTGCGACTACATTCCCACAGCTGCGGCGCGGGCAAGGAGATGATCCGAGTGGTCTCCGGGATTGATTGGCATATCACGCAGTCACGCAGCGCCCTCATACGCCGGAGGAGCACCCGCTAAACCGCTCAAACCCCCTCCACCTCAATCCCATGCCGCGCCAGCCAGTCCTTGCGCTGCTCATAGTCCGGCATGAACCGCTCCAGACGGCGCCGGAAGGCGGGGGTATGATGGGGCTCGTGCAGGTGAACCAGCTCATGCACCACCACATACTCGGCAATATGGCGTGGCAGCAGGATGGTCTTCCAGTGGAAGTAGACCCGGCTCCCCTTGCCGCAGGAGCCCCAGCGGTAGCCCAGGTCCTGGATCTTCACGCCCGCCGGCTCGACCCCCATGCGCCGGGCCTGCTCTTTTACCTTGGCGGTCAGCCAGTCCGAGGCGCGGGCGCTGTACCAGCGGATGAAGTGTTCCCGGGCTTCGGGTAGGGCGTCCTCGCGGAGTTGGAAGCGCCCCGCCACGAGCTTCAGAGGGGCGTCCTGGGCATCATCGGGCACGCGCTTGAGTCGGTAGCTGCGACCCAGGTAGAGGAACCCCTCGCCGTTGATGTACTGCTTTCGCGGCAGCCGGCGGCGATTCTCGGCCTTCTCCGCCAGCTTGCGGTAGATCCACAACCGCTTTTCCACCACAAAGTCACGCAGGTGCTGCTCGTCGGTCCCGCTGGGCGCGGCAATGACCAGCTCGCCGTCCCGGTCCACGGTGATCTCCAACGTCTTGCGGCGCGCGCTTTCGCGCACCTCGAAGGTGAGATCATCCACGGCCAGCTGGGTCATGCGTTCACCAGCTTGTCGTGATTGCTGCGGGCCAGGTCCAGGAGCCGCTGTGTCACCTCTCTGCCGCGGTCGAATGGGACAACGCCCTTGATCATCAGCGTGGTGAATACCTCCTGGCGCAGGGCTTCCTGGTCCGGGATATGGGAGGGTTTCCAGAAGTCGGGGATGGCGATCTCCTCCTGGATCAGTTCCACCAGTTCCTCGGTGGTCTCCCACAGCCTGCGGGCCTGTGCCTCGTCCATCTGCTCCAGAGTCTGGCCACTGCTGGCCACCAGCTCCCGCCAGAAGGGCTCGGCATGGGCGGGCATGTCGGGGATCGCCTCACCGTCGATGGCGACCCCGTCACGGAGTTGGTGGATCAGGCCCTCCAGGGCCTCCACCTGTTCGGCCCACTGGCCATCCAGTTGCTGAAGCAGCGCCTCCAGGCGCTCGCTGAGGCGACCGTACTTCACCGGATCCTCGTCCAGGTGCTTGCGTACATGGGAGCGAACCGCGTGCTCCATCTCCGAGGCCTTGGCACGGTCACCCACCTGGCGGCCCAGGTGGGCATCGAACTGGGCATCGGTGAGTTGTACCGGCGGGATGCGCGGGTCGATGCCCAGGGAGATCACATAATCGTCGATCAGCTTGCGCACCTTGTTGCCGATATCCCGGCCCAGTTCCGGGGTGTCCTTGTAACGGTTGCGCGCCAGGGCGTGGATATAGGCAAGCCGCTTGGCGTCGTTGACGAACTCCAGCCCTTCCGGGCGCGGCAGCACGTCGTCCAGGCCGCGATTGAACGCCTTGAGCTTGACCACGAACTCGGCCCGCACCCGCTCATCCGCCAGCGCCTGCACGGCTTCCTCGGTGTCGTCCAGGTCATCCACGCCCTGCCCGCGCAGCACGTCGATCACCCGCAGATGGCGATCGCGCAGCAGCGGGATCTCATCCTTGAGGCTCTGCAGGGCACCCTCGATATCTTCCTCGCTGTAGGCGGCCAGGGCCTCCTTGAGGTGGTTGGCCACGCCGAAGTAGTCCACCACGATGCCATGGCTCTTGCCGTGGCCGGTGCGGTTGACCCGGGCGATGGCCTGCAGCAGCTCCGCCTCCCGCAGGGACCGATCCAGGTACATCACGCCCTCGATGGGGGCATCGAACCCGGTGAGCAGCATGCTCTTGACGATCAAAAAGGCCAGCGGATCGTGCTTGGCGGCATCGGTGGGCGGTGTGCCGTCCAGCGGTGGCAGCGGCTTCTTGAAGCGCTGGATATGGCTGTCGACGGCGGCGCGGTCACTCCACTTCGCCCAGGTGGGATCATCGTTATTGCCGCTGCTGAACACCACGGCAAACGCCAACTGGCGCAGCACCTGGCGATAGCGCCAGGCCTGGATCGCCGCCTTCACCCGCAGGGGCCGCGTGAGCAGTTGGGTGTCATCCAATGCCTTGTCTTCGGGGGAGAGGGCCAGCGACTCTTCCAGCAGCTCGGCGCGGGCTGCCTCCAGGGCCTCAACGTAGCGCAAGGCGGCACGGCGACTGTAGGCCACCAGCTGGGCCTTGTAGCCGTTGGGGAGGATATGGGTCACGTAGTGGCGCAGGATGTCCTGGGCCTTTTCCTGGATCAGTTGCGGTGCCTCAAAGATCTGCCCCTTGGTGGCGTACTTCTTCTTGATGGCCTCCAGCTCTTCCGGGCTATGATTGCGGAACAGGTCCTCGAACAGGCCATCCAGGCTGGCACCGTCCTTGATCGCCCCCTTGGCGGTGCGCCCCTCGTAGAGGATGGGCACGGTGGCGCCGTCCTGCTCCGACTCCTTGATGGTGTAGCGGTCGATGTACTCGCCGAAGATGTCGTGGGTGCGCTTCTTGTCGCCCATGATGATGGGCGTGCCGGTGAAGCCGATGCGGGCCGCGTTGGGCAGGGCGCGCATCATGTTGGCGTGCAGGTCGCCGGCCTGGGTACGGTGGGCCTCGTCCACCAGGATCAGGATGTCCTCGCTGGTATTGAGCACCTGGAAGGGCTCGCTCAAGGTCGGCTTCTTCGGTGTGCGGCCACCACTCAAGGGGCCTGGCTCGGCCACATCGCGGTGCTCCCAGTCCAGCCCCCTGCCCTCGGGGATCTCATAGGCATCGCCCTCCCCTTCGGCATCCGGGTCGCGGTATTTCTGAATGGTGCCGAACACCAGACCAGGGCCGTCCCGGGCCAGCAGCTTCTTGAGCTCGGTGGTATTGCGCGCCTTCTCCACGCGCTCGCCGGTGAGTCTCGCGGTGTCGGAGAGCTGGGTCTGCAGGTCCTTGCGGTCGGTGATCACCACCACCTTGAAGCGTCTCAGGGCGGGATCGGTGCGCAGCTTGCGGACCAGAAACACCATGGACAGGCTCTTGCCGCTGCCCTGGGTGTGCCAGATGATGCCGCCACGGCGATCCGCCTCGCCATCCTGTCGGCGGGTCTTGCCGTGCTTCAAGCGCACCATGGCCCGGGTCACCCCACGGAACTGCTGATAGCGGCAGACCAGCTTGATGGTCTGGCCGCCCAGGTTCATGAACAGGGTGTAGTGACGCACGATGTCCAGCAGGTTGGCCCGGGTCAGCATCCCGGCAATCAGGCGCTGCTGGGCGGAAAGATCCGCCACGCCCAGGTCCATGACCACCTGGGCTTCGCGCCGGGGGGCCACCGTCTTCCAGCTCAGGTAGTGGGCAAAACGAGCGCCGATGGTGCCCGCTCGGGCCTCATCAAAGTTGCTGACAACAAGGAACTGGCTGGTGGCGAACAGTGCCGGTGCCCCCTCGTGCTCACCCACTTCGCCCTCCAGCCAGCGCTGATCATGGTAGCGGCGCAACTGATCCACCGCCTGGCTGAGGCCCTCCGGCGCGCTGCGGCTCTTGCACTCCACCACCACCAGCGGGATGCCGTTGACGAACAGCACCAGGTCGGGGATCACATGCCCCTTGGCGCCATCGTGGCCGGGCGGGCACTTCACCTTGAACTGATTGACCACGGTGAAGACGTTGTTGGCGGGTTCATTCCAGTCGATAAACCGCAGCGTCTGGCCACGGCCTCCGTCCCATCCTTCCAGACCGTCCACGGGCAAGCCGTTCAGCAGCAGGTCGGTGGCCTGCTGATTCGCCTCCAGCACCTTGCTGGCGGGAAGGCGGGTGATGGCCGCCACGGCCTGGTCCATTCGCACATCATCGAGCCAGGGCTTGCCGTCTCGCAGGTTGATGGCACGCAACTGCTGGCGCAGCAGCGGCTCCATCACCACCTGGGCAAAGCTCTCACGGTGAGTCACGGCAGGGTCGTCCATCGACCCGGCCAGAAACGCCCAGCCCTGCCCCACCAGCTGGTCGATGAAGGGCTTTTCGACGTCCGTATACTCGGGACCTGCCATACCGTGGCTGCTCCATGGTGCTGTAGGGTTTTTGATGCAATGGAGGAGGATAGATCATTTGAGCGCTATAATTGAAATATCAATCAAATGATCCATGATGAAACAGGCCACTGCCCAGGAGGTGCGCCATGCAAACCATGACGATGGAGCAACGCCAGACCCTGGCTGCCGCCGGGTTGCGGGCTTATCCAAACATTGCCCGGGCTTGGGGCCTCAAGGAGCAGGAGGCAGCGCGACTGCTGGGGGTTTCCGGCCCAACCTATCGACGTTGGAAGCATGACCCGAACCGGATACAGGCGGACGTGAACCTGCTGGAGCGTCTCTCCCTGATTCTCGGCATCTACAAAGCGCTGCATATCCTGCTGCCAAGGCCCGAATCCGCGCATGGCTGGGTGAGACGACCGAACACCAACCCCCGCTTTGGCGGACACCCCCCCCTTGAACGCATGCTTGGGGGGCATGTAGCCGACCTGGTGGCTGTGCGGGAGCATCTGGATGCCGCCCGAGGCTGATCTTCTCGCCCAATTTTCAGAGGTGGAGGTGCATTGGCCCAAGAGCTACCGGATCGTACCTTCCCGTTTCCCACCCATAGACCTCTTCGAGGGTGTTGCCGGACAAGCCGGCGATCTGGCGGCCCTCAGTGAGCTTGAGGGCCTGACCTCGAATCGCCTGCGCGAGGCGGCCGGCGAGATCCATCTGGTACCCGAACAGGATCGACGATTCGGGCCCGGCTACACGCCGGTCATGGCCGCCTTCACCTACCCGGCCCAGAGTCGTTTTTCCGATGGGGCCTACGGCGTGTATTACTGCGCCCGAGACGAGCACACCGCGGTGGCCGAAACCCGTCATCACCGCGAGCGTTTCCTGCGTGAATCGTCGGAACCATCGATCAACCTGGAAATGCGGGTTTATCTGGCAGCGTTGCGGGCGCCGCTGCTCGACCTCTGCGCCCCCACTGGCACTCCCTACCTCGACCCCCACGATTGGCGGCCTTCGCAGCACCTGGGGCTTCAGGCCCGACAGGCGGGTCGTTACGGATTCATTTATCCCAGTGTAAGGGATACCGAGGGTGGTCTATGTGCGGGTGTCCTGAGACCACCCGCCCTTGGGCCAACCCGTCAGGGCAGGCACCTGCAATATCGATGGGATGGCGAAAGGATCACCGACATCATTGAACTGAGGGCAACGGGGTATTGACGTCAAACCACGATGTTGGTGTCAGGCACCAGACGCACGTTATGGCCGCCACGGCCTGATCCAATCGCCCATCATCGAGCCAGGGCTTGCCGTCGCGCAGGTTGATGGCGCGCAACTGCCGGCGCAGCAGAGGTTCCATCACCACTTGGGCGAAGCTGTCCCGGTGGGTCACGGCGGGGTCGTCCATCGAGCGAGCCAGAAACGCCCAGCCCTGCCCCACCAGTTGGTCGATGAAGGGCTTTTCGACGTCTGTATACTCGGGACCTGCCATGTCGTGGCTCCCTGCGTGGATTACTACCCTGAGCATACCAGCCCGGAGGCCAATAGCCCGTTTCGGATATTGCGACTTTTGTTTATTTCGAATAGCCTGACGGGTAACGATAGAATACGAGACGGCAGCCGGCAGTAGAGGGCTGTGTAGAGGTCATGCCGTAAATAACCCTCGACTGAAGTCGAAGGCTTTATTGTGAAACGAGAGCATGGC
>NZ_JAJNQM010000012.1:0-56589 GCF_022227785.1 Ectothiorhodospira lacustris
TCATCCGGCTGACCCCCGAGCAGGGACATCTGGTATTTCTCATCAGCGGTGGTGCCTCCAGTTTGGTGGAGGTTCTGCCGCCGGGGGCAGGGCTGGGAGAACTGCAGCGCATCAACGGTTGGTTGCTGGGCTCCGGTCTGGATATCGTGGCCATGAACCGGGTGCGCACGGCGATTTCCTGCATCAAGGGCGGGCGCCTGCGAAGCCGACTGGGGCAGCGGCGTACCGAGGCCTATCTGATCTCGGATGTGCCGGGGGATGATCCGGCGGTGATCGGCTCCGGTCTGCTGGTGCCGCCTTCGGTGCTGCGCCCTCTGCCCGAGCTGCCGTCGGGCATCCGTGAGTGGGTGACCTCGATGGCGGCCCGGGTGCCGGATTGCGCCGATGCCCCGGTGGTCCCCGTCCCTGTCCATGTGATCGCCACCTTGCGGGATGCCTGTCAGGGTGCCGCGGCCGCAGCCGAACGTTGCGGCATGGACGTGACATTGCATGGGGAGTTCCTCTGCGGAGAGGCTGCGGTCTGTGGCGAGCGCCTGGCCCGGGAACTACTGGCCGGGCCGCCGGGCATCCATATCTGGGGTGGCGAGACCACGGTCACCCTGCCGGCCGATCCGGGACAGGGTGGGCGCAACCAGCATCTGGCCCTGGCGGCGGCCCGGGTGCTGGAGGGGCATCCCGGCGTGACTTTGCTGGCCGCCGGTACCGATGGTTCCGACGGCAACACCCAGGCGGCCGGTGCCCTGGTGGATGCCGGGACGGTGGCCCGTGCCCGCGCCCTGGGGCTGGACCTGGAGCAGGCCCTGGCCGGTGCCAACGCCCACGCGCTGCTCAAGGCCTGTGGTGATCTGGTGACCACGGGGCCGACCGGGACCAATGTGATGGACCTGATGATCGGTATCAGGCAATCTTGGACGGATTCTTGACGAAGACATGCAGCGGCTGCTCTTCCGTGCCGTTGCGCATCCCCCTGCCATGACCTGATGCCGCATGAATAATAACCTCGCTGTTCCCCCTGCTGCAGACCCCACCACGCTGGAGGACTGGACACACATGCTGCGGGAACAGGAGATGCCGATCTTCTCCAGTACCGTTCAGACCATCCATGACATCATCGGAGACGAGCGCAAGGGTGCCATGGATCTGGCCACCGCGATACTTCAGGACCCCAACCTGACGGCCAAGCTACTGAAGCTGAGCAACAGCCTCTATTACAACCCCTATCGCAAGAAGATCGTCACGGTCAGTCGCGCCATCGTCATCCTGGGGATCGACGTCATCCGTGAGTTGGTACTGGCCTGCTCGTTTTTTGAGGCCATCCTCTCCCCGAGGAACAAGCGCCGGGCCCACGAGGAGATCGCGCAGGCCATTCATGCCGCGGTTCACGCCAAAGCAATCGCCATTGCCGCCGGAGATGCCCATCCCGAGGAAGTGTTCATTGCGGCCTTGCTGCAGAACATCGGCCGTATCGCCTTTTGGTGTTTCTGTCGGGATCAAGGCGAGCGTCTGGAAGGCCTGCTGCAAGAGGGCCATATTCCCCAGGATGCGGCGGAGCGCCAGGTGCTGGGGTTCCGGCTGGCGGAGTTGGATGTATCTCTGTGCAAGAGCTGGAACCTGAAAGGCCTGATCGAAGAGGCCATTCGCAAGAGTCCGAAGGTCTTCGACCCCCGGATGCGAATCGTCAACCTGGGTTGTGAGGTGGTCGTCATCCTGAAGGAGACGACCGGATCGCAGCCCTATAATGCCTGTCTGGACCGGATTGGTGAGATCACGGGTCAGACACGGGATGAGGTCAAGCAAGGCCTGCGGGCCAATACCGATGCCGCTGCCCGCATTGCGCGTCAGTTTGGTGCCGTGGAGGCAGCCGAGCTGATTCAGCACAAGGCGCGGCAACTGGATGCGGAGGAAGAATCCGCGGCCATCGCGGTGCCGGACCGGAAGGAGTTACAGTTTCAGATCCTGCAGGAGATTTCGGGGATGCTCAGCGGCGGCAAGCTGGACATCAGTTGCCTGCTGGAGATGATCCTGGAGGGTATACAGCGTGGCATCGGTATGGACCGGACCATTTTCACGATGCTGTCCACGGACAGGGGCCTGTTGCGGGAGAAGGTGGCGCTGGGCTGGCGCAGGAATGATCCTTCGCGGGCGATTTCCTTCCCGCTGAGTCAGTCACCGCCCAATCTGTTCCATCAGGCCCTCTATAGCCGTGAGGGGTACTGGATCACCGGCCACGACAGCCGCCTGCACACCGCCCACGATGTGGCGGTGGTGGGCCGGCATCCCTGTTTTCTCATGTCCATTTATTCCGAGGGCAAGCCCATCGGGCTCATCTACTGTGATCGTGCTTATACCGGGATGCCGCTGACCGAGGAGGATTTTCGCGCCTTCCGGCATTTCGTTCAGCAGGCCAACATCGGCCTGTCCCTGTACCGTCTGCAGGAGCGATAGCCCTCGGTTCACCGGCGGGACGGCGTCTCCCACGGATCGGCTCAGAGGTTTTCCAGGGACATCCCATCCGGGCGGCACACCAGCAGTCCCCCGGTGTCGTACCAGTCGGGCAGGACGATGCGCCGGGCGGGGCGTCCTGCCACGGTGAGGTCATGGATGGCGGGGCGGTGGGTGTGGCCGTGAATCAGGGTCTGGACACCATGGCGGCGCAGGGCGTCCGTCACGGCCCGGGCATTCACGTCGGTGATCTCGGCGGACTTGTTGCGGGTGGACGAACGGCTCCGGGCGCGGGCCGCCTCCGCCTCGGCGTGGCGCCGGTCCAGGGGGCGGGCGAGAAACGCGGCCTGCCACTGCGGGTCGCGGACCAGGGTGCGAAAGGCCATGTAGTCCACGTCGTCCGTGCACAGACTGTCGCCGTGCATGATCAGGGCGGCCGTGCCGTAGAGTTCCACCACGGTCTCCGTCTCCAGCAGCTGGCAGCCGCAGCGCCGGGCAAAGGTCTCACCTACCAGGAAATCACGGTTGCCGTGAACGAAGAACAGGGACATGCCCTGCTCGCTGAGGGCGCTGAGCAGGTCGAAGGCCCGGTCCAGGTGAGGGGCTGGATCGTCGTCTCCGACCCAGTACTCAAACAGGTCACCCAGGATATAGAGGGCGTCCGCACCGGGGACACGGGTTTGCAGGAAGCGCTCGAAGAGTCGAAGGCTGTGTGGACGTTCCTTGTCCAGATGCAGATCCGATATGAATAGCGTCTCGCTCACAGCCGTGAAATCACTCTGCGCTGACGCGGGTCATGATGACGGGTTCACGGGGAACATCCTGATGCATGCCGTGGTTGCCGGTGCTCACACCAACGATGCTTTCCACCACGTCCATGCCTTCCACCACCTTGCCGAACACGGCGTAGCCCCAGCCCTGGGGGGTCTCGGCGGTGAAGTCCAGAAAACGGTTGTGCTGGACATTGATGAAAAACTGGGCCGTGGCGGAGTGAGGATTCGGGGTGCGGGCCATGGCCACGGTACCCACTTCGTTGCTCAGGCCGTTGTTGGCCTCGTTGCGAATCGGGTCCTTGGTGGGTTTTTGCTGCATGTCCTGGGTGAACCCGCCACCCTGGACCATGAAGCCGGGAATCACCCGGTGGAAGATGGTGCCGTCATAAAAGCCTTCGCCGGCGTAGGCCAGGAAGTTGGCGACGGTCTCGGGGGCCTTGTCGGCGTAGAGTTCAAGGACGATGGTGCCTTTGTTGGTCTCGAGGGTGACCCTGGGGGCAGTGTTTTCGGCCATGACTTGAGTTCCCGTGGTTGCAGACAGCAGGGTGAGGCAAAGGGCAAGCTGTCGAATCATTGATTTCATTGGTGGATGTCCGTCGGTGATACGGTTGACGAGCTGCGATGATAGCCGCTGAGGCGTGGGCGGGCAAAGTCCGGGGTGATGGCCCCGTACCCCCTGGCTTGATAAGATCCTGCTACTGATGAACCAGACCGAAGAATCCTCGATGCTCCATATCTACAACACCCTCACCCGCCGCAAGGACCCGTTCCAGTCCATGGAACCCGGCAAGGTGCGCATGTATGTCTGCGGCATGACGGTGTACGACTACTGTCATCTGGGTCATGCCCGGGTGCTGGTGGTGTTCGATGTGGTTTACCGCTACCTCAAGGCCCTGGGCTACGAGGTGACCTATGTGCGCAACATCACCGACATCGATGACAAGATCATCCGCCGGGCGGCGGAAAACGGTGAATCCATCGAGGCCCTGACCGACCGTTTTATCCAGGCCATGCACGAGGATGCCGATGCCCTGGGGGTGGCGCGGCCCAGCTTCGAGCCCAGGGCCACCGCTCATATCCACGACATCCTGCACCTGATCGATACCTTGCTCAAGCGAGGCTATGCCTATGTGGGGGACAACCGGGACGTGTACTACAGCGTCCCCCTGTTCGAGGGCTATGGCAAGTTGTCGGGCAAACGGATTGAGGACCTGAGGGCCGGCGAACGGGTGGCCCCGGACGAGTCCAAGCGGGATCCGCTGGATTTCGTGCTCTGGAAGGCGGCCAAGCCGGGTGAGCCGGCCTGGGATTCCCCCTGGGGGCCGGGGCGTCCCGGCTGGCATATTGAATGCTCGGCCATGTCCACCCATTACCTGGGACATCATTTCGACATCCATGGGGGCGGCCAGGACCTGCAGTTTCCCCACCATGAGAACGAGATCGCCCAGAGCGAGGCGGCCTCCTGCGAGCATTATGTGAATTACTGGATGCACAACGGGTTTGTGCGGGTGAATGAGGAGAAGATGTCCAAGTCCCTGGGCAACTTCTTCACCGTGCGCCAGGTGCTGGAACATTATCAGCCTGAGGAAGTGCGGTATTTCATCCTGGGTAGCCACTATCGCAGTCCGCTCAATTACAGTGACGAGCCGCTCAACAATGCCCGTGCCGCCCTGAACCGGTTGTATACGGCGATGCGTGGGATCAATCTCCTGCCGCCGGAAGGGGAGGGGACTCGGTTCCGTGCACGATTCGATGCCGCCATGCAGGATGACTTCAACACGCCGGTGGCGCTGGCGGTGCTGTTCGACATCGCTCATGAGGTGAATCGTCTGCGGGAGGCTGAACCGGAAGCGGCCGGCCGTCTGGCCGGGGTGCTCAGGGAACTGGGGGGTGCGCTGGGGATTCTGGGGGCGGACCCGGATGCCTACCTACAGGGGGGGGACGGCCAGGGGCCGGACGAGGCCGAGATCCAGACCTTGATCGAGGCCCGGCTGGAGGCGCGTCGGCGCAAGGACTTTGCCGAGGCGGACCGGATTCGGGATACCCTCAAGGGGCAGGGCGTCGTGCTGGAGGATGGTCCGGGCGGCACCACCTGGCGGCGCGGCTGAGGGAATAGCCCCGGCGGTGGGGTGGGGCATCCCCCTCATCCCCGGCCCTTCTCCCCCGAGGGGAGAAGGGAGGCTTCCAAGCCCTGGGGTTGAGGCAAAGGCAAGCTTTCAAGCCCCTCTCCCCTTGTGGGAGAGGGGTTGGGGTGAGGGGGGAAAGCCAGCGAGGAAAGAGGCCTACGGCAAAAAGCAGCTGGCCACCCGCTCCGCATCCTCGCAGGCTTGCAGGGTATTCTTCATCAGCATCGCCACGGTCATCGGCCCCACGCCGCCGGGCACCGGGGTGATCCAGGCGGCCCGTTCCGCTGCCGCCTCGAATTCCACGTCTCCCGCCAGACTGCCGTCCTCCAGCCGATTGATGCCCACGTCGATCACGGTAGCCCCCGGTTTGATCCAGTCCCCGCGCACCAGTCCCGGCTTGCCTGCGGCGGCCACCACGATGTCCGCACGCCCCACATGCTGCGGGGTGTCGGTGCTGAAACGATGGCAGATCGTGACCGTGGCACCCGCCAGCATCAGTTCCAGGGCCATGGGCCGACCCACGATGTTGGAGGCGCCGACGATCACCGCATGGCGTCCCTTGTAGGTTTCCCCCGTGGTTTCCAGCAGTCGCAGCACGCCATAGGGAGTACACGGACGCAGCCGGGGCAGGCGCAAGGCCAGTCGACCCATGTTGTAGGGATGAAATCCGTCCACGTCCTTGGCCGGGTCCATCCGCTCCACCACCTGCTCGGTGTCGATGTGCCTGGGCAGCGGCTGCTGGACCAGGATGCCGTCCACGGAGGGATCGGCGTTGAGCTCGTCGATCACATCCAGCAAGTCCCCCAGGGAGACATTGTCCGGCAGGTCCACGGAGCGAGACTCCATGCCGATGGCTTCGCAGGTGCGGCGCTTGTTGCGGACATAGACATGGGACGCCGGGTCGTCTCCCACCAGCACCACGGCCAGTCCGGGCGCCCGCTTGCCCGAGGCAAGGCGGGCCTGCACTGCCTGGCGGACTTCCTGTTGAACGGTCTGTGCAATGGCGCGGCCATCGATGAGTCGGGCGGGCATGGGCGAGGTCCTGACAGAGGGGGCGGGTGTCTTTGGAATGGGCGGTATTTTCCCATTGAATCTCCTGATCGTCCAATCGTCCGTGGCCAACGGTGGATTTTGCCGGCAGGCCGGGCCCCACCGGGGGGGCACGGCCCTCGGAGCGAACCGTGGTTCAATGCAGGCGCGCGCTGGTTGAAGGTTGCAGCAGGCTTTGCATCCTGGGGCGGGCTTTGTTAGAGTCAAGACCAAGTCCAGAAATCAGGCCTCCATGACCAATCTGCTCGCACAGCATGGTTTCATCCAGGGCCCGCCCTCAAGGTGCGGTATCCGGATGCGTGCGTCCCGCATTGCCCGTCTGCTATCCCTGCTGCGACTGCCGCGCTAGCGGCACACTCTCTCATGCCTGGCGAGGCCAAACGCGTCCGTTGATCCCATGACATCCGCCCCAGGCCGGGTGCGGGTCATGTAGAATTTCCCCAGAGAGCAAGCGACCGGATCCCTCCGGTGGCAGAGGTCAGAGACAATGGCAGGCAAAGACAAACTCTTCATCTTCGATACCACCTTGCGCGACGGCGAGCAGAGCCCCGGCGCCTCCATGACCCGGGAAGAAAAGGTCCGTATCGCCAAGGCCCTGGAAAAGATGCGGGTGGACATCATCGAGGCCGGTTTCCCCGCCGCCAGCCCCGGTGACTTCGAGTCCGTGCGTGCAGTGGCCCGTGCCGTGCAGGACAGCACCGTCTGCGGCCTGGCCCGAGCCAAGGATGTGGACATTGATCGTGCCGGTGAGGCCCTCAAAGAGGCCAATTCCGCCCGCATCCACACCTTCCTCGCCACCTCGCCCATTCACATGCAGTACAAGCTGAAGATGTCCCCCGACGAGGTGCTTACTCAGGCGGTGGCCGCCGTCAAGCGGGCTCGGCAGTGGACCGATAACGTGGAATTCTCCCCTGAGGACGCCGGCCGTTCCGAACTGGATTTCCTCTGCCGGGTGATCGAGGCGGTGATCGACGCCGGTGCCAGGACCATCAACATCCCCGACACCGTGGGTTACAACATCCCCCAGCAGTTCGGCGAGTTGATGAAGAATCTCATCGAGCGGGTGCCCAATTCGGACAAGGCCGTGTTCTCGGTCCATTGTCACAATGACCTGGGCGTGGCCGTGGCCAACTCCCTGGCCGCCGTGCTCAACGGCGCCCGCCAGGTGGAGTGCACCATCAACGGTCTGGGTGAACGGGCGGGCAACGCAGCCCTGGAGGAGATCGTCATGGCGGTGCGAACCCGTCAGGATGTCTTCCCCTGCGACACCACCCTGGATACCACCCATATCGTGCCCTGCTCCCGCCTGGTGTCCAGCATCACCGGCTTCCCGGTGCAGCCCAACAAGGCCATCGTGGGTGTCAACGCCTTTGCTCATGAGTCCGGCATCCATCAGGACGGGGTGCTCAAGCATCGGGATACCTATGAGATCATGCGGGCGCAGGATGTGGGGTGGTCGGAAAACCGTATCGTGCTGGGCAAGCATTCCGGTCGCAATGCCTTCCGCACCCGCCTCAAGGATCTGGGGATCGAGTTCACGGCCGAGGAGGAACTGAACGAGGCCTTTGCCCGCTTCAAGGAACTGGCGGACAAGAAGCATGAGATCTTCGATGAGGACCTTCAGGCCCTGGTATCGGAGGCCACCATGGCCATGGACAGCGAGCAGCTCAAACTGGTATCCATGCGGGTCTGCTCCGAGACGGGGGAGACGCCGGTGGCCAATGTCACCCTCAGTGTGGACGGCGCCGAGCGCAGCGGCCGGGCCGAGGGCAGCGGCCCGGTGGATGCAGCCTTCAAGGCCATCGAGACCATTGTGCCCAGCGGCACACAGTTGCTGCTCTACTCGGTGAACAACATCACCAGCGGCACCGATGCCCAGGGCGAGGTGACGGTCCGGCTGGAAAGAGGTGGGCGCATCGTCAATGGCCAGGGGGCGGATACGGACATCGTGATCGCCTCCGCCAAGGCCTATCTCAATGCCCTGAACCGTCTGGTGATGCCGGATCGTCGTGCCCATCCCCAGCGCGGCGACGTCTGATCCGGCATGGAAGAGGGCTTGCGGCGTCGTTATCTTGAGGCCATGGGCATCCCGCAGTGGGTGCCCCGTGCCCCCTGTGTGGAAACACCTGCGTGGGAGCGGCCCTCGGCCGCGAAAGCAGCACCCGTTCCCCGGCAGGCCGACTCCCTGGGCGACAGGGTACCTGACTGGGAAACCCTGACACGGCAGGTCGAAACCTGTACCCGCTGCACCGAACTGGCGGCAAGCCGCACCCGGACCGTCTTCGGGGTCGGCGATCGCCAGGCCCCCTGGTTGTTTATCGGCGAGGCCCCGGGGGTGGACGAGGACCGCCGTGGCGAGCCCTTCGTGGGCCGGGCCGGCAAGCTGCTGGACAGCATGCTGGCCGCCCTGGGTCTGGCGCGGGGGGAGGGCGTCTACATCGCCAATATCCTCAAGTGCCGTCCGCCCGGCAATCGTGATCCGAAGCCGGAAGAGGCCCGGGCCTGTCGGGCCTTTCTGGATGGCCAGATTGCCCTGATCCGACCCCGGGTCATCGTTGCCCTGGGACGTATTGCGGCGCAGAATCTGCTGGATACGGATGCGGCCCTGGGGAGCCTGCGTGGACGGCCCCGGGATTACCAGGGCATCCCTGTGGTGGTCACCTATCACCCGGCCTATCTGCTGAGAAAACCCTTGGACAAGCGCAAGGCCTGGGAGGATCTGTGCGTGGCCCGCCGCTTGATGATCAGGTCGCCTGATAAACCGGTCGCATAGCGGCAATCATCCCTCCCATGGACGCCGTGATCGCCATTCCATTGCAGCTTCGCCCCATGCGTGCCGATGACCTTCAGGCCGTCATGGAGGTTGAGCCCAGGGCCTATGACTTTTGCTGGTCGGAAGGGATCTTTCGTGACTGTCTGCGGGTGGGGTATTCCTGCTGGGTTCTGACGTCCGGGGACGGCGGCGAACTGATCGGCTACGGAGTGATGTCCCTGGGGGTGGGTGAGTGCCATGTACTCAATCTCACCATTCGCCCCGAATGCCAGGGTCAGGGGTTCGGGCGTCACTTGCTCAATGCCATGCTGAATATCGCCAGAGAGCGTCAGGCCGAGACGGTTTTTCTGGAAGTGCGCCCATCCAACACCCCTGCGGTTGGTCTCTACCGTACTCTGGGATTCAATGAAGTGGGTATCCGCAAGCGATATTACCCCGCCGGCCGAGGCCGGGAAGATGCCTTGGTCCTGGCCATGCAACTGTAGCCAGCACCATGACTCTTACTGCCCGCTGCTTGGAAATCCAGGCATAAGCCTATAGCATCAGTAGTGATGGCATCAGTAGTCATTGTCGACAGGACTCTTGATATCTTTATGGAACGCGAAGCATATCCAGTGACCTCGGCATCACCTCCCGTCCCGACTGAGGAGCTATCCATCGTCAATCAGGAACTGCAGGACAATGCAGAGATGCTCGGGGTTCACCGAGGCCTGCGGGAGAGCGAGTCCCGGCTGAGGCAGATCATGGACAAGTCCCCCCTGTGGGCCTACGTCAAGGACCGGGCCGGTTCCTACCAGATGGTGAGTCATCGTTTCCTGGTCGGCCTGGGTGTGGCGCTGGACCAGGTGGTCGGGCATGTGGACGAACAATGCCTGCCTGATGCCGTGGCACGGCTGTTCCGACAGGCGGATCATGAAGCCATGTGCCGGGACGACGTGGTGGAGCGGGAGCACCACCTGAGTCTCGAGACAGGTGAAGTGATCTTGCTGGCGCAGCATTTTGCCCTGCGGGATGAGAAGGGGCTGGCCTATGCCGCCTGCATGAAGGCACTGGATATCACCCGGCGCAAGCGGGATGAATACCGTCTTGCCAAGGCGCGGGACGAGGCGGAGCGGGCCAATCGGGCCAAGAACGAATTCCTGTCCCACATGAGCCACGAGCTACGTACCCCGCTCAATGCCATTCTGGGTTTCAGCCAGATTCTGGAACACGAGCACGCCGAAGATCCTGCCGTGAGCGAGCCGATTGGCGAGATCCTGCGGGCCGGCTGGCATCTGCTGGCCCTGATCAACGATATTCTGGACCTCTCCATGCTGGAAAGCGGACGTCTGCATGTGCAGGCGGACTCCGTCAGCGTGGATGCCGTCATTCAGGAGTGTGTGGCTACCCTGCGGCAGGCGGCCCAGGCCAAGGAAATCACGGTGACCGTTGTTTCAGGGCCGGAATGGCTGGTTCGTGCCGACCCTACCCGATTGCGCCAGGTACTGATCAATCTGCTCTCCAATGCCATCAAGTACAATCATCCCGGGGGGACGGTACGGGTCTCCGTTGCCCGGCAACGGGAACGGCTACTGATCAGCGTCGAGGATGACGGTCTGGGCATGACTCCGGAACAGATCGCCAACCTGTTCCGGCCGTTCGTGCGCATGAGTCGTGAGGTTTGCTCCGAGGACGGTATTGGGATTGGTCTGTCCCTGTCCCTGCGTCTGATGCAGATGATGGGGGGCGAGATCCGTGTGGAGAGCGCACCGGATCAGGGCAGCGTCTTTACTCTGGACCTGCTGCGGGCATCCACTGATGAGCCTGCCCTGAAGGATGCGCCTCTCGGCTTCGCCGGGAGTGAGGAAGAGGTCGGATTACAGGACGACCGTGATGTATCAGGCTGTACGCGGGTGCTCAAAGTGCTCTATGTGGAGGACAACCCGGCCAACCTGCGTCTGGTGCGCCGCATGCTGGTCCACCGCCCCGGGATTCGGCTGTTGGAGGCGGTGGATGGGCAGTCCGGTCTGGCGCGGGCGGGCGCCGAACGGCCGGGCCTGATCCTGCTGGATCTTGGTCTGCCCGACATCCATGGCTTCGAGGTGTTGCGACGGCTGCGGGCGGACAGGGGCACGGCGGGCATCCCCGTGGTGGCCGTCAGTGCCGATGCCGGGGAGTTGCGGGTCACCGAGGCCCTGGAGCGGGGTTTTTACACCTATATCGAGAAGCCTTTCCGGCTGGAAGTCCTGGATGAACTGCTGTCGGCCTTCGGTCAGTGCCGGGGGGGCGCGGGCAAGGGTGCGTCGCCTGTGGCCTGAGCCAGCAGCTTTTCCAGGATCTGCAGGAACTGGGGTACATCAAGGGGCTTGGTGAGATAGGCATTGAAACCTTCCGAACGACCTCGCTCCATGTCCCTGTGAGTGGCAAAGGCGGTCAATGCCATGACGGGTATGCCGGCCGTGGCAGGGTTGGCCCGCAGTCTTCTGAGGACCTGGTAGCCGTCCAGGTCGGGCATGTTGATGTCCAGCAGGATCAGGTCAGGCTGGTGCGCACCGGCCAGTTCCAGGCCGAATCTGGGGTTGGGTGAGTTGAGCAGCCGCAGGTGACCGCGACGCCGGAGGATCTGTGCGACCAGCCGGATATTGGCCGGATTGTCATCGATATGCAGGATGGTGCGCGGTGGTTGCTGTCGGGCCGGGTCCCGGCTCATCGGGCCATCCTGGTGGGGTAGCAGGGTGCTGTCGTCGATCCACTCCCCCCGCGGCAGGTGCACCCGAAAGGTGCTGCCCGTGTCCGTCCGGCTGTCCACGTCGATACTGCCGCCCATGACCTCGGCCAGACGCCGGGAAATGGCGAGCCCGATGCCTGTCCCTTCGGTCTCCAGCGCATTCGCGTCCAGCCGGTTGAAGGGTTCGAACAGTTCCGCCAGGCGGTCAGGGGCGATACCGCGGCCGGTATCC
Source organism: Ectothiorhodospira lacustris (assembly GCF_022227785.1). Classification (NCBI taxonomy): domain Bacteria; kingdom Pseudomonadati; phylum Pseudomonadota; class Gammaproteobacteria; order Chromatiales; family Ectothiorhodospiraceae; genus Ectothiorhodospira; species Ectothiorhodospira lacustris. The sequence continues at coordinate 12,104 of NZ_JAJNQM010000012.1, forward strand.
GTGACACTGATGGTGACGCCCCCCCCTTGCGGCTGATCTTCACCGCTGATTTCCAGCAGGCCGGCATGGCGGTTGTACTTGATGCCGTTGGAGAGCAGATTGATCAGGATCTGCTTCAGGCGCATGCGGTCGGCAAGGGCCACGCAGTAGGGTGGGCAGCGGCTGTGGATGCGGATCTGGCGTTCCTGGGCCAGGGGACGTACCAGCATGATGCATTCGTCCATGAGTTCCCGCAGGGGGACGTTTTCCAGTGACAGCTCGATGCGGCCCGACTCCACGGTGGCCAGGTCCAGTACCTGGTTGATCAGTTGCAGCAGGTGCCGGCCGCCCCGGAGTATTTCCTGAACGTATTCCTGTTGCTCCTGATTCAGCGTCAGATCGATTTCCATGAGCTGGGCAAATCCCAGCACCGCGTTCATGGGGGTGCGAAGCTCGTGGCTCATGCTGGAGAGGAACTCGGACTTGGCCCGGTTGGCCCGCTCGGCCTCTTCCTTGGCCACCACCAGGGCGACCTCGTTGCGCTTGATATCGCTGATATCCTGATGACTGATCACCAGATGACGCTGTCGCACCGAGGTGTTGTCCAGGGGGGTGACCCGGATCATGTGGGTCTGTGGATCAAGGCGGTATTCATCTTCGTAGACCTCAAGGTCTCCGGCGATGACACGGCGGATACCTTCCACGATGCGGCGCGCATCCTCATCACCCTGCGCGGCTGCCCGGTCGCAGACCTCAAGATAGTTGACGCCCTGGGACACCCGCTCTTCCCGGGCCTGTCCCTTGCGGCCGTATTCCCGCCAGGAGCGATTGACGGCGACAATGGTTCCCGATGCATCCAGCACGCAGATGTTGGCGATGAGGGAGTCGATGATGGCCTGAGTGAAGGCCCGGGTCTCGCTCTCCTGTTTTTGAAATTCCGCTTCCTTGGCCTTGCGTTGCCGCTCCCGGGCCATTTGCCTCAGGGCATGGGACAGATCCTCCATGACGCCTTTGAGCAGGTCGATGACCTGGGGCGTGAAGTGGTCGGGCTCGGCGGCAAGGAAACTGGCAACGGCCACCAATTCGTCACCGACGAAGAGGGGGAAATGTCCGCAGCTTTGGATTTGCTCGTTAATGGCCCATGATCGCCACCGGGCGGGCACGTGGATATCGGGGTGGTTGCAGTTGCTGCAGATCAGGGGGTGCTCGTTGATGAAGGTCCAGGTGTGCTTCCGGATGGACTCCCAGAGCGCGTCTGTCGGGATAACGGCCAACTGTGCTGATGACAGGCCGTGGGAGGCCCATATCCTTGACGGCTGCCCCGGGCGTGCCTTTGTGGTGAAAATGCAGGCGCTGAAGCCTCCCTGTTTCACCGCAACACGTGCCGTGGTTTTCAGCAGGCGTACTTCATCTTCGAGGCGGGTGATGGCCTGATTGACGGCGGTGCGGGTGCTGTAGAGCCGGGTGAGATGGGCCACCTGGGTTTCAGCCTTCCTGCGGGCCGTAATGTCACGATTGACGCCCCGTCGTCCCAGATACCTGCCATCCCTGTCCACGATGCCTAGACATTGGTGCTCAATGTGCCGTAGTTCCCCATCGGCACGGCGAATGCTGAACTCCATGCACACATGCGGGCTTTCAGAGCCTTCCTTCACTTCCTGCAGGTGTCTTTGCCAATGCTCGACATGCTCGGGGATGAGCAGGCGCTCCATGAGCAGCGGATCATCTTTGAAGGCTTTGGGGGGATAACCGCTGATGTCCTGACATCCGGGAGAGACATAGACGTACCTGCCTTCCGGGTGGAACCAGTAATCCCAGTCGGGGGAGTGATCGGCGGCGATGCGGTAGCAGATCTCCTGTTCACGGAGCTGTTCATGGGCGATACGCAGCGCCTCCTCGTGGCGCGCCTGTTCGGTGAGATCCACGACGGCACAGGAAAACTCGCAGGGGCCATCCTCTCGTCCCGGGAGACGGGCGATATGCAATTCCGCCGGAAACGGTTTGCCTCGTCCCCGCCCGGACAGCAGCGTGATCTGATGCGCGCTGGCATGGCCCTCGGCCTGCGCCTGCAGCAGGGTCTGGTTGAACTTTGTTTCATCCTCGGGATGGACCAGGCGTCGCAGCAAGACGTGGCGGCTTGAGTGCAGTCTGAAATCAAAACGTGCTTCGGCCGCCGGGTTGGCCTGGAGGACGAGGCCGTAGCGATCCACCACCAGGGCGGCGATGGGCAGGCCGCCCAGGAACGCGGCGTAATTATCCAGCAGCCGCTGGTTCAGGTTCTGGGACTCTCTCAGCTCTCGGTTCTGCAGTTCCAGCTCGCTCTGGTAGACCCGCAAGGTCTCCAGCAGCCCGGGTAGGTCGAGCCGGTTTTCTTCCATGAGTTGCTGAACCAGTTCGATATCTCCCTCCTTGACGGCCTTGGCCGCGCGTGCGCGCGTATCTGATGATTGGGGGAGTGTATCTTCAGGCATGGCGCCTTCATGCAAATGATGGGACGGGTAGGGAGCGATCCGGATGGATTCTATCAATTCACGGATATGGCTGCAGTCATCTCTGCCTATGGGGTTGATTGTTGTTGTCATGCCGGGTCAACCGATGTCCGGGCCGTGCGTATTGCGGGTTGAAGGCCGGATGATGAGGCCGGCATAACCAGGAGACGATCATGAAACCATCCCAACCGCACTTCCCCCGCCGCGCCCTGGGCGCTTCCATGTTGGCCGGCGCCGTTGTCCTGTCCCTGTCTCTGGGGGGCCTGGCTGTTGCGGGTAGTCCCGGCGCCGTGGACCGGGATAATGCGCCCCGGCAGGCCTGCCGGGATCTGACGGGCGAAGTCAGGGCTGCCTGCCGCGAGGGTATGCAGGCCACCCGTGCCGAGCGTCGTGAACAGTACCTGACAACGGCGGAAGGCAAGCCCGGGGAACGTTCGTGGCGAGAGGATCGCCGGGCTGAATCCAGGCAAGACAAGGCCGAGGGTCCCCGGATGACGGATGAAGAACGACAGGCGTTTCGTGCCCAGCGTGAAGAGCGGCGCGCGGCTTGGGAGGCCATGAGCCCGGAAGAACGCCAGTCAATGCGGGATAATATGCGCAGCATGCGTGAACAAATGCGCAGCCTGGACCCGCAGGAACGTCTTGAACTGCGGGAAAGATTGCGGGACATGACACCGGATGAACGCCGCGCCTGGTTCGAACGGCAACGCGGCTGAATACCATGACAAGGAGCCTTGATGCCGAGCCGGAGTCACTGTGATGCCAGGTCTTGCCTTGCGAACGGAGGTGTGTGTGGATGATGCCGAGGTGCATGCCGCCACGCCCGCCGAGGCGGCATCACCCGCGACCCTGGATCAATTCCTGGCACAGGTGCAGGGGCGCGGAGTGCGGATGGCGGCCCTGGCCCTGGGCGATCGGGAGGCAGCGCTGGACGTGGTGCAGGATGCCATGACCGCGCTGATCTCCCGTTATCGCGACCGGCCGGCAGAAGCTTGGGAACCCCTGTTTTGGCGCATCCTGCAGACCCGGATCCGGGATGTTTACCGACGTCGGCGCGTCCGGCAGCGGGTGATGGCCGTACTGGGTCTCGGGGATGAACCCCAGGAGGACCCCATGCTGACACTGCCGGATACCTTCACGCCCGAGCCCGATCGATCCCTGGAGGATGGCCGTTTTGCCGTGGACCTGGAATCGGCCCTGAGACAACTACCCCTTCGCCAGCAGCAGGCCTTCCTGCTGCGTCACTGGGAGGGGCTTGATACCGCCGCCACGGCGGCGGCCCTGGGCGTCAGCGAGGGCAGTGTGAAGACCCATCTGCACCGCGCCCTGCAGACTTTGCGACAGCACCTGGAGGCCTACCGATGAGTCCCGAAGATCGCGAGATGGAACCGTGGTTGGCCCAGGCCCGCCGGACCCTTGACCGGCAGGCCGGCCTGTCCCTGCAGGAGGCGATGCGTCTGCAAAGTGCCCGCCGGGAAGCCTTTGCAAAGGCGGGTGCCGCGGCACGGCCCCGGCCGGTGTCGGGGAGTGGAAAGAGGCGCGGGTGGATGCCGTTGGGGGGCCTTGCGGCGGCGGCTTCGGTGATGCTGGCGGTGGTGATGGTGTTCAATCTGGAGACCATGCAGCACCCGCCCTTACCGGTGGTCCTGGCGGAGTTGGATGACATCGAATGGGTGCTGGAGCTGGATGAGGGTTTCTGGATGGATGATCCGGCGTTTCTGCAATGGGTGATGGAGGAGATGGGATGAGTCGGTATCTGCCTGGATTGATGGTGGCGTTGCTGTTGTGTCTGCCGGGCGTGGCCCCGGGGGCGCCGCCCGAGCGAGGCCTGGGTCCTTTTCCTGAGCGGGGGCCGGGAGATCCCGGGCGCGGCGAGCGCATGATGGCGCCGGTGGCCGAATCCGCGCCGGAGTGGTCGGCACTGAGCCGAGCCGAACGCGCCGTACTGGCGCCGTTGGCGGAGCAATGGGATGATCTGTCCCCGCGTCGTCGCCTGCACCTGCTGCGTGTCGCCGATCGCTGGCAGGACATGAGCCCGGAACAGCGGGACCGTTTCAGTAGTGATCTGCGGCGCCTTGAGTCTTTGTCGCCCGAGGAGCGCCGGCAGCTGCGTGACCAGCGTCGTCGGCTTGAGGCCCTGCCCGAGGATGAGCGTCGATTGCATCGGGAACGGCTGGAACACTTCCAGCGCCTGTCGCCGGAGGAGCGTGAGCACCTGCGGGAGCGCTGGTTGCAGATGAGTCCGGAGGAGCGGCGGGCGATCCGGGAGCGGGGCAGAGTGTCCGGGGACTGAATCTGCCCCGCAATCCTTGGGCCATCCCCCCATCTGGCGTAAAATACACGGTTTTACCCACAGGCCGTGCCGCTCATGCCCTCCAGCTACACCACCGAAACCGCCCGTCGCCGCACCTTCGCCATCATTTCGCACCCGGACGCCGGCAAGACCACAGTGACCGAAAAGCTGCTGCTGTTCGGCGGTGCGATCCAGCAGGCGGGCACCGTGAAGGGCCGCAAGGCCGCCCGGCACGCCACTTCCGACTGGATGGAACTGGAAAAGCAGCGCGGTATTTCCGTCACATCCTCGGTGATGCAATTCCCCTACAAGGACCGCATCGTCAACCTGCTGGACACCCCTGGCCACCAGGACTTCTCCGAGGACACCTATCGCACCCTCACTGCGGTGGACTCGGCGCTGATGGTCATCGACGTGGCCAAGGGTGTCGAGGAACGCACCATCAAGTTGATGGAGGTCTGCCGTCTGCGCGATACCCCCATCATGACCTTCATCAACAAGCTGGACCGGGAAGGGCGCGAGCCCATCGAACTGCTGGATGAAGTGGAAGATGTGCTCAAGATCCAGTGTGCTCCGGTGACCTGGCCCATCGGCATGGGCAAGCGCTTCAAGGGGGTATATCACCTCAAGCGGGATGCCGTGCACCTGTTCTCGCCCACCCACGGCGGCAAGATCCAGCAGGGTGAGGTCATCCAAGGGCTGGACAACCCCCGGCTCGACGAGGTGCTGGGCTCTCAGGCGGCAGAACTGCGGGAAGAACTGGAACTGGTCATGGGCGCTTCCCATGAGTTCGACAAGGATGAATACCTGGCCGGGCGCCAGACGCCGGTGTTTTTCGGTTCCGCCATCAACAACTTCGGCATCCAGGAGCTGTTGGACGATTTCGTGGAATTCGCTCCCGCCCCTCAGCCCCGCCCCACTGATGTGCGGAAAGTGTCACCCGAGGAAGAGACCTTTTCCGGTTTTGTCTTCAAGATCCAGGCGAACATGGACCCCCAGCACCGGGATCGTATTGCTTTCATGCGTATCTGCTCCGGCACCTTCACCAAGGGCATGAAGCTCAATCATGTCCGGATCAAGCGGGATGTACGCATCTCCGATGCCCTGACGTTCCTGGCCTCGGACCGGGAACACCTGGAAGAGGCCTATCCCGGGGATATCATCGGTCTGCACAACCACGGCACCATCCGCATCGGGGATACCTTCACCCAGGGAGAAGCCTTATCCTTCACGGGGATTCCCAACTTTGCGCCGGAACTGTTCCGCCGTGCCCAGCTGCGGGATCCCCTGAAGATGAAGCAGCTGACCAAGGGGTTGCAGCAGCTTTGCGAGGAGGGGGCGACCCAGCTGTATCGGCCGATCACCAACAATGATCTGATCCTGGGGGCGGTCGGGGTATTGCAGTTCGATGTGGTGGCCCACCGCCTGAAGTCCGAGTACAACGTGGATGCGGCCTTCGAGAATGTGTCGGTGCAGACCGCCCGCTGGGTGACCTGTGACGATGAACGCAAGTTGGAACAGTTCAAGGACAAGGCGGCGAGCAATCTGGCCATCGATCACGGGGGTGATCTGGTGTACATCGCACCGACCCGGGTGAATCTGCAGATGGCCGTGGAGAAGTGGCCGGATATCACCTTCAGCGCCACCCGGGAGCACGGGATCAGTCAATAGGCGAGAGGTCTTCGCATTCCCATTGATACCGATTGCGCCCGGCCTGCTTGGCCCGGTAAAGGGCGTCGTCGGCGGCTTTTTTCAGGGTTTCCGGGTCGGGTTTGGCGGTCTGCCCCCCATGGGTGGCACCGCCGATGCTGATGGTGACGTGAGGGGCTGCATCGGAATGTGCGTGGGGAATGTTCAGGGATCTTGCTGCCTCAAGCAGATTTTTGGCCACATGCCGGCAACCCGTTTCATCGGTGCCCGGTAACAGGGCCACGAATTCCTCGCCCCCATAGCGGGCCAGCAGGTCGGGGGTTCTGGACAATGCTCCGGTCATCGCCTGGGCCACCCGCTTGAGGCAGTCATCTCCGGCGCCGTGGCCGCAATGGTCGTTATAGGGCTTGAATTGGTCGATATCGATCATCAGCAATGACAGGGGCTGACCATCCCGCCGTGCCCGACCCCATTCCTCGGCGAATTTCTGATCAAAACTGCGCCGATTGGGGATTTCCGTCAGACCATCCTGAAGAGAGATTTTCTCCAGCATGTCGGTCTTGAGCTTGAGGGCCACCTGATTGCGGACTCTGGCGCGCACGATGGCCGGACTGAAGGGCTTGGAAATGTAATCCGCGGCGCCTAGATTCAGCCCCCGTTCCTCGTCATCCACATGGTCCAGGGCGCTGACGAAAATCACCGGAATGGACCGGGTAGCCTCGTCGTCCTTGAGTTGGCGGCAGGTATCGTAGCCACCCATGTCGGGCATGACGATATCCAGCAGGATCAGGTCCGGGGGGGCGTCACCCTGGGCCAGTGCCAGTGCCTTGTTGCCACTGGTGGCGGTCAGGATGCGGTAATCCGCCTTGAGCAGGGAAGCCAGGGCGTGGATGTTGGTGGGCTGATCGTCCACGATCATCACGGTTGCTTTTTTTTCCGGCACAGCCAAACCTCATGAAAATTCGATGCCGGCCTGCCTGGCCAGCCTTTCAAGCCATTCCACCGCACCATCATGGTCGAAACGGTCCACCCGTTCCAGCAGTTCCCGGGCCGCCTGCGGGTCAATGTGCTGTCCCAGGTACCGGACAACCCGGGCCAGTTGGTCCTCATCCACCAGTTCACCCGAGGCCAGGGATTGACGCAGGGAGTGTACGTCGTTGGCCAGGGTCTGTGGGTCTGAGGTCTGTGGATCGGCCGCGGGGCAGGTGACCGGCGTCTGTTCCTCTTTGGACAGGGTGGCCAACTGTTCCCGAACCTGCTTGAGTACTCCGAGGAAACTCCGGGTATTGGTCTGGGAAAGGGGCTGGCCGGTTTTGAGGATCTGTTCCAGCTGTTCGGTTTCTCTGGCCAGTGCATGGGCGCCGACCATGGCCGCCAGCCCCTTGAGGGTATGCAGCATACGCCCCAATGCAGGATCTTGCGACCGGTCCTCCTGGCTCAGTTCGGCCAGTTCCGTATCAAGCTGTCCGGCAAAGCGGCCCAGGGTACGCAGATACAGGGCCTTGTCCCCATCGAACCGCTTGAGCCCCGTGATCATGTCGAAGCCATCCAGCCGCACCGGCCAGTCCGGTGCTTCCTCTGCCCGGGTTTCGGTGCGGACGCCGTCGCTTTGCAGCCACCGTTCCATTATACTCAGCAGCGCCCGGCTGTCGATGGGCTTGGTCAGGTGATCGTTCATGCCGGCGGCCCTGGCCCGGTGTCGGTCATCTTCCATCACCGCCGCCGACAGGGCAATGATGGGCAGATCGGGAAACTGCTGGCGTATCCGGCTGGCCGCCTCGAACCCGTCCATGACCGGCATCTGCAGGTCCATCAGCACCAGATCCACCGGATATTGGGTCACCTGTGTCAATGCCTCACGGCCATCATTGGCCAGGAGTACCCGAATCCCGGTCTTGTTGAGGATGCCCCTGGCCACTTCCTGATTCAGGGCATTGTCCTCCACCAGCAGGACGGTGCGCCCCTCAAAGCAGGGGAGCGTGTGGCGGTTGGTATTTTTTGCCGGAGCCGTGTCCGTCTGCTCCGCCACGGCCCGTCCCATGGCCTCCAGCAGGGTTCTCGGCGTGACCGGCTTGCTCAAAAAGGCGCTGAAGCGATCTGCATAGGGGGCCAGATCCTCCTGGCTATAGGCGCTGACGATCAGTGCCGGCACCGGCATGGGGTTCAGTGCCCCCTGCTTGCGCAGCCTGTCCAACTGGTCCAGGGCTTGCACCCCATCCAGACCGCCGGGCATCTTCCAGTCCATCAGGACCAGCTCAAAGGGGGTGCCGGCCTGTTCCGCGGCCTTGACCGCATCGATGGCCGCCTCGCCGCTATCGGCCTGCTGGGTCTGGAAGCCGTGGTTTTCGAGCATGTTGACGAGCACGGTGCGGGCCGCTTCATGATCATCCACAACCAGAACCCGGGCGCCGGGCTGGAGGAGTTCATGGACAGCCGCCGGGTGCTGATCCGGCGCCAGGGGCAGGGTCAACTCGAAATTGAAGGTGCTACCGGTGTCGGGTATGGATTCCAGCTTCAGATCGGCGCCCATTTTCTCCAGCAGCTTGCGGCAGATGACCAGCCCCAGCCCGGTACCGCCATATTTGCGGGTGGTGGAGGTATCGGCCTGGGAGAAGGGCTGGAACAGTCTGGACTGTTGTTCGGCGTTGATCCCGATGCCCGTGTCACTCACCTGGAAGTGCAGGTGCAGATGGTCGTCGGTGCGGCCCAGTTGGCGGATGGACAGCACTACCTGCCCCTGCTCCGTAAACTTGATGGCATTGCTGAGCAGATTGGTGAGTATCTGTCCCAGACGCAGGGCGTCTCCCTCAACCGTGACCGGTTCCTGGATCTCCAACTCGAATACCAGTTCGATGCCCGCGCCGTCGGCCACCGAGGCAAACAGGGTTCGCATCTGCTCCAGCAGATCCTCGATGCGAAAGCCATGGCGCTCCAGTTCCAGCTTGTCGGCCTCGATCTTGGAAAAATCCAGAATGTCGTTGATGATGCCAAGGAGCATGCGGGAGGAGTCCCGGATCTTGCCCAGATAATCCCGTTGCTTGTCGCTCAGGGGGGTGTCCAGCAGCAGTTCACTCAGGCCGATCACCGCATTCATGGGGGTGCGAATCTCGTGGCTCATGTTGGCCAGGAACTGGCTCTTGGCCTGATTGGCCCGCTCGGCGGTTTCCTGGGCCTGTTTGATGTGGGTAAGATCGTTGTAGACGGCGACCACTTCGCCGGAGGAGAGCTTGAACAGGGTGTTCTCGCGCCAGGCCTTGAGTTCGCCGTCGTTATAGAAGGAAATCGGCAGGTAGGCGCTGTCTCCGGTGCGGGCCACTTGGCGCAGGGCCTCCAGCAATCCCATGTCTTCAACACCGGGAAAACATGCCGTGACCCGGCGACCGATGATATCTTCCCGCCGGGTCTGATCCATTCGCTCGGCGGTGGGATTGTAATCGGTGAAGATGAAATCCTGTCCATTATCGGTCGGCTCAAACACGGCGACGCCACTGCCGGTTTGTTCGAAGATACCCCTGAAGCGCTCCCGCTCGTGTTCCAGGGCCTGTCTGGCATGGGTGGCCTCGGTGACGTCCATGTCACTGCCCCGGTAACCCAGGAGGGCGCCGTTTTCATCCACCAGGGGGAATGCATGGGTGGACATCCACAGGGTGTGTCCCTGCTTGTGGACCACGGGATTGAGATATCCCCGGAATATTTCACGGCGGCCGAGGGCTTGAAACGATTCTACCTTGAAAGCTTCCCGGACCGGTTCCGGATGCAGGTCGTAAAAGTGGACCCGTTCCATCAGTTCTTCCGGGGCATAGCCCCAGACGGTCTCCGCCACCGGGCTCACATAGACATAAAGGCCTTGCGTATCCACCTCCCAGGTGACGCTGCGGCTCTGGGCGGCCAGTTGCTGAAGACGTTCCTCCCGATCCCTGATCTCCTGCTGGGCCTGCTTGAGGGGGGAGATGTCCTGGACGATGGACCAGATGACTTCCCGGCCCTCGGGCGTGGTGGTCTTGAAGCCGTTGAGCAGCACCGGATAGCGACTGCCGTCCTTGCGGATGTATTCCTTTTCGAAGGGGCCGTAGCGCCCGGTCGTGTTCATGGACTCCAGTATCCGCTGCTCGTCGGGCAGGTATTTCTCCGGTGTCAGTTCCCAGTAACTGAGCTGGCGAAATTCTTCGGGGGTATAGTGGGCCGGTTCATTGATGGCCCGATTGAATTCCAGAAATTCCCCGGTGTGGAAGTCGTTCATGGCAATCCCCACCGGTGACAGTTCGAACAGTGTGCGGAACTTGATTTCTTCCGCGGCCAGCTTGCGTTGGGCCAGAATGCGGTCGGTGATGTCCTCATTGACGCCCACCACGCGCACGGCCCGGCCCTGGGCGTCACGGATCACCCGGGCCATGCCCCGCAGGGTGCGAATCGCACCGTCGGACGGGCCGCGGATCTGTATCTGTGCATCAAACGGGGTGTCTCGTCGGATCAGGTCCTGGAAGGCGGCCTGGATCGCGGGCAGGGCCTCGGGCAGGACCAGGGTCTCCCAGTCGGCAAACCTACCCTTGAATGTCTCAGGATCGACGCCGTAGAGGTGGTGCATGCGCGGATCCCAGAGCAGACAGTCGTGCTTGATGTCGTAATCCCAGATACCCAGTCCGGCGGCTTCCGTGGCCAGTTGCAAACGATATTGATTGTCCTGCAGACGGCTTTCCGCCAGTTTCTCCCGGGTGATGTCACGAAACACTGCCAGCATGCAGGGTCGATCGGCAAAGGAGAGCAGCGTGACGCTGACCTGGACGTCGATGAGGGTGCCATCCTTGCGTCGGTGGCGGGTTTCAAAGTTGTCTCGCCCCTGACTCATGATTTTTTCCACATGTCGGGCCACTTCGTCAGGGGATTCGAGGGCCTCGTAGTCGGCAATGCGCAGACGGACAAACTCCTCGGCGGTATAGCCCAGTTGCCGGTGGGCCATGGCGTTGAACTCCAGTGTGCTGCCGTCGTCCGGATCAATCAGTAGCGTGGCATTGGGATAGAGTTCGAACAGGGTCCGGAACCGCTTTTCCTGCTGTTCCAGGGCATGGCGGATTTCCAGCTGTTCCGTCTGGTCCACCAGATAGCCCCGCAGACTCGTGAGGCGACCCTGATCGTCATAATCGGCAAAGCTGTAGTCATAGAAGCGCCGGTATTCACCATCCTTCTTCCTCAAACGATACTGGTGTTCCAGCACCGTGGCCTGGTGGGCCAGGTAGTCCTTGACTTCCCGATCAAGCCGGTCGACATCTTCGGGATGGGTCAGTGCCTTGAAACCGGATGGATCGGCCAGCAGTTCTTCCGGGGTATATCCCAGAATGTCGGTCACATTGGGGGAGATGTACTGGAGCGGCCAATGGGATTCTGGTAACCAGATACAGGCCATGACCGGCCCTTGGGTGAACAGATCCAGTTCCTGCTTCAACTGGTGGACATGGAGGTCCGTCTCGTTGACGGTCTGCAGGAACAGAAAAAAACCACCCTGTGGCGCCAGGGGCTTGGCCTTGAGGTCCACCACCACCGGCCTGCCTTCCCGATGGATCATGACCTCACGCCCCTCATGGGGCTGACCTTCCTTCAGGGCCTTGAGTACATGGCAATGCGCCATCGGAATCCAGCGTCGTTCATGGTCACAGTGGCGTTGGCCATCCTGGCCACCGTGGTGGGTACAGCAGAACAGGTCCAGTGCCCGATGCCCCACCACGTCGGTGTGGGTATAACCGAGCATGTCGCTGAATGCCTGGTTGATGCGGGTGACAATGCCGTCGTTGTCGATGATCATCAGGCCGGCCGGTACTTCTTCGGTGAGGCCGGAGAGGGTTCGGTTGGCCTGGAGCAGTTCCTGGTTGACGCGATCCAGTTGTTGTTGATGTTCCTTGAGCAGGTTGAACCAGCGGTTGTAATACAGGCTGACCAGATCCCGTTGTCCCACCAGACCGATGAAGCGGTTGTCCTCATCCACCACCACGACCCGCTTGATACTCTGTCGGCGGCAGAAGCGTAGCGCCTGGGAGATGGTGGCGTCCTGGCCAAGGGTCTGTAACGGCGTGGTCATGCAGGTGCCGATGGGCTGATTCAGATCGGCACCGGTCTCGATCAGATGGATCACGTCCCGTTGGGTGAGGATGCCCACGGGAGTGTCCTTTCGGATCACGATGGTGGCGCTGAAACGTCCCTGGTCCATCCGCTGCATCACCTCCCGCACGGACTGGTTTTCCTCGGCGGTGAGGGGCTGCATGCCCTGAATCAGTTGCCCCAGGCTTTGACTTTCGGCCAGTACTTCCGGGTCCAGGCTGCCGGCCAGATCGCTGTAGCTGACAATCCCTTCCAGGTTGCCTTTCCTGCTGACCAGGCAGATATGCTCGGCTTCGTTGCGGATGGCTTTGAATCCCTCCAGCACACTTTCCTCCGGGGGCAGGATGGCCGGTTCCGGCAGATCCAGTTGATTCAGAGGCGTGGTCAGGGGGACATTTTGAATCCGTAGTCGCAGCAGCAGGCTGGAGATCAGCAGTCGATAGCCTTGGTCGTGGATGACCACAATGGCGCGGATATTGTGCCTGTGCATATCCTGGGTGGCCTGGGCCAGGGTGGCGCTGGCCGGCAGGGTGATCACCCGCGGGGTGGCGATGCTGCGAAGTTTGGGGAAGAACATCCTCGCCTCGGTGAGATCATCAATGCATGTTTGCATGTTAACCAAACCAGTGCCGCTTGTGCCCGGAAATTGCGTGATGCCGCGCCGGATCAGCGGCAGATGCCCGACGGGTTATCACTGGGCATGGACCTGCCGGGCGGTTCGGGTTAGCCTGCTTCGGATCACCAAACAACCCAGCAGGAGCCAGTCAGCATGGTCACAGCCATCATCCTCATGAATGTGGAACGCAGCCGGATCAACGCGATCGCGGATCGTCTGGCGGACATGAAGGAGATATCCGAGGTGTTCTCGGTGAGCGGCAATTACGACCTCATCGCCATCGTCCGCGTCCCGCGCAACGATGACCTGGCCGAGTTGGTGACCCACCATTTGCTGACTATCGAGGGACTGGAGAAGACCAATACCCTGCTGGCCTTCAAGGCCTACTCCAGGCATGACCTTGAGGCGATGTTCTCGGTATAGGGGGAAAGCGTGTGTTTAACCCCCGTGGAGACCCATGACGGATCTCCGCGGGGCCTGACATGCGGCTCAGGCCGTGGTATTGATGATGGTACCTACGTTGGTGGGGAGTGCGGCACTGCTCACGTCCGGCAATGCCTCCACCAGGGCCAGGGCACCCTGGGCCTGCGTGTCGATGGCCTTTTTGAGCACCGCCGTGCCGACGTCCTGAGCGAGCTGCTGCTGGGACATCCGGGTGGCCAGACTGGCGATTGCGTTGACGTCCATAATGAACACCTTTGGGTTTTGCGTGAATGTCCGAGGCGCCTGCAAGGCTCCTCAGTCAGTAGATCGGCTGATTGGGCGCAGACTTTAATTTAAATTTTCTGAACAATGCCGTTCGATAACCGCCGGGGTGGGCTTGGCAAGGCATCGCCCGGCTTATCTCGGGGATGAATCGTGTTGCAGATATCCAGTAGTGTGGCCCTGGGCGAGTGGGAAATCGAACTGACTCAGATCCGGGCCCAGGGTGCCGGGGGGCAGAACGTAAACAAGGTGTCCTCCGCCGTACATCTTCGTTTTGACATCCCCGGATCCAGCTTGCCAAGGGTGTACAAGGACCGGCTGTTGCAACGCGCCGATCAGCGGATCAGCAAGGAGGGGGTGGTGATCATCAAGGCGCAGCGTTTTCGCACCCTGGAGCAGAACCGGGAAGATGCCCTCGCCCGTCTGAAGGATCTGATCCTGGACGTCATGAAGCCGGTCAAGATACGCAAGGCGACGCGGCCCACTCTGGCCTCAAAGCGGCGGCGTCTGGAGGGCAAGATTCAGCGTGGCAGGACCAAGGCCCTGCGGGGCAAGGTGGGGCCTTAGAGGCTGCTCAGGGCAGCCGGTGCTGTTCCAGCAGGGCCTCGCGGATCCGGCCCGACAGGGGGGCGCCCGCCATGGTCATGATGACGGGGTGGATGTCCGTGGCTTCGTCATTGAGTACCGGCAGGGTGAAGGTGCGCAGCACCCGTCGGTGGGGCTCGCCATGCTGGTCCGGCTGGATCACATGTTCGCCATCCATCTGGCCCACCACCACCCGGGGGCCGGCCTCCAGGATCTCGATCACTTCGCAGTGAATGCCGTCCACCATGGCCTCGCGGCCGATCAGGGATTCCAGAAGTTTGAGCAGGTCTTTCATGGCGGTCAGTATACTCGATGTCAGGGGCCGGCCCGAGGGTCCGGCCCGGCGTCATGATGTGGTAGGCGTACGACACCCTTGCCGTTCATAGGTGATCATTGCATGAAATGGGAAATACTCAAGCTCCAGGACCTGTATCGGGGTTTCTTTCACCTGCGGCATCTGCGTCTGTCCCATGGCCGCTTTGAAGGCGGGGAACCGATGGTCGTCGATCGGGAGCTCCTGGATCGGGGCCATGCCGCCGGGGTCTTGCCCTATGATCCGGTGCGCGACGAGGTGTTGCTGGTGGAGCAGTTCCGGGTGGGTGCGATTGAGTCGCCCCATGGCCCCTGGCTGATGGAGATCATCGCTGGTTTGATCGATGCGGGTGAACGGGCCGAATCAGTGGCGCGGCGGGAGGCCCTGGAAGAGGCGGGTTGTCATCTGGACGAACTGGTGCATGTGCACGACTATTACGCCACACCGGGTAGTTCCACGGAGCGGATTTCCCTGTTCGTGGCGCGGGCGGATCTGTCCGGCGCCGGGGGGATTCATGGTCTGGCCCATGAGGGAGAGGAGATCCGGGTGCATGTGCTGCCCGCGGAAGAGGCCTTTGACCAGCTGGATCGGATGCAGGTGGACACCGCCATGACCATCATCGCACTGCAGTGGCTGCGACTGAACCGGGAGGGCCTGCGGGAGCGCTGGGGCGGGTAGGAAGCCGCCCTTCTCCTGTTGCGGGAGAAGGGCGGGGATGCCTGCTTACTTGTTCAGGCGGCTGTCGATCAGCACGTTCACCACCTCTGGATCGGCCAGGGTGGAGGTGTCACCCAGGCTCTCCAGTTCGTTGGCTGCGATCTTGCGCAGGATGCGGCGCATGATCTTGCCCGAGCGGGTCTTGGGCAGGCCGGCGGCGAACTGGATCAGATTGATCTTGGCGATGGGGCCGATCTCGGTGCGGACCAGCTTGACCAGTTCATCGGCCAGTTCCTTGCTGCCTTCCTCGCCCGCCATGAGGGTGACGTAGGCGTAGATGCCCTGGCCGGTGATGTCGTGGGGATAGCCCACCACTGCGGCCTCGGCCACCTTGGGATGCAGCACCAGGGCGGATTCGATCTCGGCGGTGCCCAGGCGATGACCGGAAACATTGAGCACGTCGTCCACGCGACCGGTGATCCAGTAGTAACCGTCCTCGTCACGGCGGGCACCGTCACCGGTGAAGTACAGACCCGGGTACATCTTGAAATAGGTCTCGACGAAGCGCTTGTGGTCACCCCACAGGCTGCGCATCATGCTCGGCCAGGGGTTTCTGAGGCACAGGTTGCCTTCCGCCGGGGTCTCGGTGATCTCGTTGCCCTGATCGTCCACCAGCAGGGGTTCCACGCCGAAGAAGGGCTTGGTGGCGGAACCGGGCTTCATGTCCACGGCACCCGGCAGGTTGACGATCATGTGGGCGCCGGTCTCGGTCTGCCACCAGGTGTCGACGATGGGGCAGCGGCCGTCACCCACCACCCGATGGTACCACTCCCAGGCCTCGGGGTTGATGGGCTCGCCCACGGTGCCCAGCAGGCGCAGGGTGGAGCGCTTGTGCTTGGTGACGAACTCGTCCCCGACACCCATGAGCATGCGGATGGCGGTGGGGGCGGTATAGAAGATGGACACGTTGTGCTTGTCGCACACCTGCCAGAAACGGCCGTTGTCCGGGTAGTTGGGCACGCCTTCGAACATCAGGCTCTTGGCGCCGTTGGCCAGCGGGCCATAGATGATGTAGCTGTGGCCGGTGACCCAGCCCACGTCGGCGGTGCACCAGTAGACTTCGCCGTCCTTGTAGTCGAACACCAGCTTGTGGGTCATGGCCGCTTGCAGCAGGTAGCCGCCGGTGGTGTGCATGACGCCCTTGGGCTTGCCGGTGGAGCCGGAGGTGTAGAGGATGAACAGCGGGTCTTCGGCGTCCATCGGCTCGGCCGGGCACTCGGCACTGGCGGCGGCTACTTCCTCGTGGTACCAGACATCACGGCCTTCCTTCCATTCCACCGGCTCGCCGCCGCGCTTGACCACCACCATGGTGGTGATGGTGGGGCACTGGGCGGCAGCCTTGTCGGCATTGCCCTTCAGGGGCACCTTGCGGCCACCGCGCAGACTCTGGTCGGAGGTGATGACCACCTTGGCCTCGGCGTCCTGGATACGGTCACGCAGGGCGTCGGGGGAGAAACCGCCGAACACGATGGAGTGCACGGCGCCGATGCGGGCGCAGGCCAGCATGGCCACGGCGGCTTCGGGGATCATGGGCAGGTAGATGGAGACCCGGTCACCCTTGCTCACACCCTTGGACTTGAGCACGTTGGCGAACTTGCAGACCTCGGTGTGCAGTTCCCGGTAGGTGATGGTGCGGTCTTCGGCAGGATCGTCGCCTTCCCAGATGATGGCGGCTTGATCGCCCCGGGTGTCCAGATGACGGTCCAGGCAGTTGTGGGCGACGTTCAGCTTGCCGCCCTTGAACCAGGTGACCCGGGCTTCACCGTCGAAGCTGCCTTCCAGGACGGAGTCCCAGGGCTGGAACCAGTCCAGGTAGGTCTTGGCCTGTTCGGCCCAGAAGCCGTCGGGATCCTGCACCGACTGCCGGTACATGGATTCGTATTGCTCCAGATTGACATGGGCGCTGGCGGCAAAGTCTTTCGGTACTTCGTGAATCTTCACTTCCGACATGGGTTCCTCCTCAAAAAGACATTTGAAACATCGCCAACCGCCATCGGGGTCGGCAGAAATCCTGTTCCCGGGTCTCTACGGACTGTGCTGTCTGTGTCTTGTCGCTGTGTGTCGACCCTGGATGCCTGGTTCCGGTCACGGCCTGCAACGGCGCTATTTATTCCAGAATAACCCGAGCTTATTGTTGCTGCCACATTCCTGTGCGGTTGCGCACCTTATTGGAGCAAAAAACCGGCGACGCGCCGGCCCGTCGTGCTCTGGATGATCCGCACCATCTTGAATGCCTCCCGCAACCGTTGCCGATCTTCCTGCGACAACGTGTCGACAGCGACCCGGTTATCTGCCTTTCGGCCCTGTTCCAGGCAGCGCACTTGGTGCTGGGCCCGCAACAAGGTAATGCAGTCCCAAGCCGCCGTCAGGTCCCGCCCGCCGGCCTCGCTGAGGCGTCCCGAGTCGACGGCCGCCTGGAGTCGTTCCCGTGTACCCAGCACCATCACTCCGTCCGCCAGGGCCAGCAGGCGGGCCAGGCTGACGATGGGCAAGATGCCGACACGCTTGATATTCAGCAGCGGCGCTTGTCGGGTTAGTACCGTCAGCCAGTCGCCGGGTAGCCGGCGCGGCGGGCGATCGTGCAGGGCTTCCACGGCCAGTGCCGCCATGAATCCGGCGTTGTGCCGGGTCAAGGCCAGGATGCGGCGGCGCAAACGCTCAAGCAGATCGGCTTCCCCATGAATACAGCGCAGATCCAGGAAGTTTTGCGCCAGCATCACGGATTTTCGTTCCGGTTGTTCGATCCACTGCTTGAAGTCGCTCTCCCAGGTATCCAGCGGCTGGCGCCACTTCGGGTTGCGGGCCATCACTTCTCCCGAGCAGAGGACGAAGCCGCAAGCATCCAGCCCCGTGGTCACCTGTTCCGCCAACTGGTCGAAATACCCTGACACTCCCCGGTCGGCAGGTCCGGACAGGATCAGGGCATTGTCCTGATCCGTGTGTACGGTCTGTTCCCGTCGCCCCTGTGATCCGCAGGCCACCCAGGCGTAGGGCATGGGGGCCGGACCCAGGGAGACCTCTGCCAGATGGATGAAACGTCCCGTGAAGGCATCTGCCAGGTCCGAGATGATGTGTCCCAGTTCGTCGGCGTTCACGCCGGCGCGGATCAGCTGTATCTGCAATGCCGGGAGCCGACGGCCTAGTTGCTCAAGGTCATGTCGTGTCTCAGCCTCCTTGACCTGGCTGATCAGGGTCTGTACGTCCATCCGTCTCGTCTTCCGGGCTGGTGCGGGGAAACCCCGTATCATGCCCATCCGACGTCATTCTGGCCATCAGTCCGGCCAGGCTTTCAACAAGGAATCTGTGCTGGAGTCACGCCTTACGGAATGATTCCAGCGCAGACATCTTGATCCGGTTTCGGTGCGAAGGGGACCCGCGGCGCGGGTCCCCCGGTTGGTTACAAGATCAGGCGGTGTCGGCACGCGGTACGCGCACGCTCTCCACCAGGGCCTGGATTTCCTTCGGCGGCGGGGCCGTCAGTTTGCAGACGATCAGCGCCACGGTGACGTTGAGCACCGCACCGATGGTACCGAAGCCCTGGGGCGAGATGCCCAGGATCCAGCCGCTGGCGTTGTCGGCCAGCAGGTTGGTGCCCGGAATGAAGAACCAGCCTTTGTACAGGAAGATGTAGACCAGGGTGCTGATCAGGCCGGTGAGCATGCCGGCGATGGCGCCTTCCTTGTTCATCCGCTTGTAGAAGATGCCCATCATCAGCACGGGGAACAGGGAGGAGGCCGCCAGACCGAAGGCCAGCGCCACCACCTCGGCCGCAAAGCCCGGCGGATTAAGCCCCAGGTAGCCGGCCAGGAGGATGGCGCCCGCCATGGAGATGCGTCCCGCCATGAGCTCGTTCTTCTCCGAGATCTTGGGCATGAACACCCCCTTGAGCAGGTCATGGGAGATGGCCGAGGAGATGGCCAGCAACAGACCCGCCGCAGTAGACAAGGCCGCCGCGATACCACCGGCCGCCACCAGTGCGATCACCCAGTTGGGCAGACTGGCGATTTCCGGGTTGGCCAGCACCATGATGTCACGGTCCAGGCGTACCAGTTCATTGCCCTGCAGGTTGTCTTCGGTTGCGAAGGCCGGCGGGTTGCCCTGATTGTAGTACTGGATACGGCCGTCATCGTTCTTGTCTTCGAACACCAAAAGGCCGGTGTTTTCCCAGGTGCGCATCCATTCCGGACGCTCGTCGTAGACCATGGCCTCGCTGGTATTGCCCACCCCGCCGGGGTAGAGGGTGTTCACCAGGTTGTACATGGCCATGGCACCCACGGCCGGAGCGGTGGTGTAGAGCAGGGCGATGAAGATCAGGGCCCAACCGGCGGACTTACGGGCGTCACGCACGCGGGGTACGGTGAAGAAACGGATGATGACGTGGGGCAGACCGGCGGTACCGATCATCAGCGCCATGGTCAGCAGGAACATGTTGAGGGTACTGAAGGTGGCGTTGGTGGTGTACTCGGCAAAGCCCAGATCCACCATCATGCCGTCCAGTGCCTGCAGCAGGTAACGGCTGTCGTCACCGGAGAGGGTGGCGCCCAGACCGGTCTGAGGCAGGAAGTGGCCGGTGAGTTGGATGGAGATGAACACCGCAGGCACGGTGTAGGCGAAGATCAGCACCACGTACTGGGCGATCTGGGTATAGGTGATCCCCTTCATGCCGCCGAGTACGGCGTACACGAACACGATACTCATACCGGCGATCAGGCCCCAGAGGATGTCCACTTCCAAAAAGCGCGAGAAGGCGATACCCACACCGCGCATCTGCCCGATCACGTAGGTGATGGAGATGATGAGCAGGCAGATCACCGCCACGATGCGCGCGCCGTTGGAGTAGAAGCGATCACCCACGAACTGGGGCACCGTGAACTTGCCGAACTTGCGCAGATACGGTGCCAGCAGCAGGGCCATCAGCACGTAGCCGCCGGTCCAGCCCATCAGATAGACCGAGCCGCTGTAGCCCAAGAAGGCGATCAGACCCGCCATGGAGATGAAGGAGGCCGCGGACATCCAGTCGGCCGCCGTGGCCATGCCGTTGGCGATCGGGTTGACGCCCTTGCCGGCCACGTAGAACTCCCCGGTGCTGCCCGCCCGGGCCCAGATGGCGATGCCTATATACAGCGCAAAGGTGGCACCAACCACCAGGTAGATCATTAATTTAAGATCCATAGGATTATCCCCCAGTCGTTATCATTCTTCGTGGACGTCGAACTTCTTGTCCAGGCGGTTCATCCACCAGGCGTAGAAGAAGATCAGTACCAGGAAGGTGTAGATGGCGCCCTGCTGTGCCATCCAGAAGCCCAGCGGATAACCGCCGATGGACATGGTGTTGAGTGCATCCACCATAAAGATGGGGAGCAGGAAGCCGGCAATGAACCACACCGCCAGACACCAGCCGAGGATGCTCAGATTGGCCTTCCAGTAGGCCGTCCTCTGCTCGGCGATGCCGCCGGCGGTCGCGGTACCGGCCAGGGTCTGCCGAATCTGCTCCTTGGTCCTGTCGCTGATGCTGTTTTCTTCCGCCAGGATCTTTTTGAGAAGATCTCTCATTTTTTCACTCATAATTGACTCCTCCGATCAAATCGGTATGCCGGGTTAGGGTCGGACTGCATGCTGTCTTGCCTCCATCTTTAATTCATGAACCAAAGGGTTGCCGTCCTTTGTCCTGTTGTGGGTGACGGGCTCTGTATTCCCTTGGGCCCGGGCTCTACCTTGATGTGCTTACAGCTGATATTCCAGCGCCAGGCGTGACTGCAGCTTGCGGATCTGTCGGAAGGACTCCTTGAGGATCCGCTGCTCCAGTTCATCCAGACGTTCGGGGTTGATGAAGTTGCTCAGGGGCTGGCCGGCCTGGGCCTGCTCATGGTGATTGCGCATGCGCAGCAGCAGGATGTAGTGATAGGCATTGAGCCAGGCCGCCACGTCTTCCCGCTTCATGACGCCGGCCTCGGCACAGGCCTCGAAGCGGCGGGTGGTGTTGCTGTCGGGCATCTCCAGCGCCAGGGCGAAGATGCGGGCCACGTCCACGAAGGGGGTGGTGCCATTGACCTTCAGATCAAGGCTGCGTGGGTGACGCCCGCTGCCGGAACTCACCTTGAAGTCACCGAACAGCCCCAGAGGGGGGCGCAGGCGCAGGGCGTTTTCCGCCATCTGACGGCGGAACCGGCTGTTTTTGGAAGTCTTTTCCAGGAACCAGGCGCGCAGTTCGGCACCCGGCTGCTCACCGCCGTACAGGACGCGGAAATCGAAGTAGATGTTGGCCTTGAGCAGATGTTCGGGGGTGCCCTGTTCGATCCAGCGGGAGAAGCGGGTGCGCCATTCTTCCAGGCTCAGGCAGCACTCCGGGTTGCCGGCCATGACCCGTCCCCGGCACAGGGGAAAACCGCAGATCCGGAGGGCTTCGTTGATCTGCTCCGCCAGGGGCAGCAGCCGGGCACGGATCTGGTCCGCGGTCATGCCGTCCTGGGGCAGGAACAGCATGCCGTTGTCCTGGTCGGTCTTGAGGGTCTGTTCCTGGCGGCCTTCGCTGCCGAAGGAGAGCCAGTCGAATTCGGGGATGTCGCCGTCGGCCTCGTGCAGGCAGAGGGTGATGATGCGGCGGGTGAGCTGGTCGTTGAGCATGGCGATGATCTGGGTGATCTGGTCCACCCGTACCCCCTGGGCGATCATCTGGCCGATCAGCAGGTGGACATCGGTGCCCAGGCGGGCCAGGGCATTGATGTCTTCGGCCTGGCTCATGGAGCGGCTCAGATTGGCCAGGCTGACCCGCTGCAGGGAGAACAGGTCGCCTTCGGAGATCACGCCCCGCAGCCGGCCCCGGTCGACGATACACAGGTGATGGAAGCCGTGACTGGCCATCAGCATGGCGGCCTCGAAGGCAAAGGCGCTGGAGGGCAGGGTGACCGGGTCGGGGGTCATCACGGCGCTGATGGGCTGATCCAGGCCGATCTCGGGCAGGGCCACGCGCTTGAGCAGATCGTGCAGGGTGAATACGCCTAAGGGTCTTTGTTCTGCGTCCGTGATGATGACGCTGCCGATGCGTTCATCCTGCATGGCCTGCAGGGCTTGGCGAATGGGGGCGTCGGGGCGGAGGGTGACGGGTTCGCGTTGGAGGCGTTCGCCGACGGTGGTGTTGAGGGAGGTATCGCCGCCCAGCCCCGAGGCGGTACTGAACTGCACATGGCGCTGGACGGTGTCCAGCAGGCTGGCCAGGCGGCGGGTGCAGAAATCATGGAACTCGGGACACATCTTGAGCAGATGGTTGAAGTCGTCCCGGTCCATCTCGAAGCAGAAGGTGTCCTCGGCCGCCCGATAACGGGTCTTCACCGGCCGTCGGGCCAGCAGGGCACCGATGGGAAAGCATTCCCCCGGTGCCAGGACCCAGGCGGTACTGACGGGGTTGCCGTTGGGGTCAAGGGACTCCCCCAGCACCCGACCCTGCTTGACGATGAAGAAGCGGTCGGCGGGCCCGGACTTGGGGGTCAGGATCTGCTCGTCACGGGTATAGAAAACCAGACGCAGGCGCTTGGCGAGGAATTCCAGATGGACCGGGTCCATCCGGGCAAAGGGCTCGTGGCGGCCCAGAAATTCCATCACGGGAATGAGGACCCCCCGTTGCCGGTCTGCGCTGTTGCCTGGATCTGTCTGCATGGTATCCATGGATGGCCGTGGTCTTGGCGATCATGGATGCAGAAGGTGTGCCAGGTTTTTGTTCCCTGTGGAAACAAGGAGTTGGGATATGGGTGCGCCTGGGGGGTGTTACCTTGGGTAACAGGTGTTACCCAAGGTAACACCCAAGCTCAGATCTTGGGGCGGGGGATGCCCATGCGGTTGCGTCGTTCCCAGAGGGCCTTGCGACTGATGCCCAGTCGCCGGGCCAGTTCCGTTTCGGTCATCTGGGCCTGGTTTTCCAGTACGAAGCGGCGGAAATAGTCTTCCAGGCTGGTATCCGGGCTCTCCTCCTGGGCCGGTCCGGGGGACAGGCCCAGGTGTTCGGCGGTGATCCGGTCGCCGTCGGCGAGGATCACCGCTCGCTCCAGGGCGTTTTCCAGTTCCCGTACGTTGCCGGGCCAGCGATGGGCCTGCATGGCCGCCAGGGCCGTCGGATCCATCTGTGCCGGCGCCTGCTTGAGACGGCGGCAGGCCTTTTCCAGCAGGAAGTCCGCCAGGCGGGGCAGGTCTTCCAGCCGCTCGCGCAGCGACGGCAGGCTGATTTCCATGACCTTGAGCCGGTAGTAGAGGTCTTCGCGGAAGCTGCCTTCGCGCACCATCTGTTCCAGGTCCCGGTGGGTGGCTGTCAGCAGGCGCACGTCCACCTTGCGGCTGCTGTTGGCGCCCACCCGGCGAATCTCGCCGTCCTGCAGCACCCGCAGCAGCCGTGACTGGGCGGCCGGGGTCAGTTCGCCGATCTCGTCCAGGAACAGGGTGCCCCCGTCGGCGGCCTCCGCCAATCCCTGGCGGCTCTGGGCGGCCCCGGTGAAGGCCCCCTTTTCGTGACCGAACAGTTCCGATTCCAGCAGACCCTCGGGTATGGCGGCACAGTTGACCGAGACCAGGGGAGCCCGGGCGCGCCGACTTTTTTTGTGAATGGCCCGTGCCACCAGCTCCTTGCCGGTGCCGGATTCTCCCCGGATCAGTACCGTGGCATCGGTGGGGGCCACTTTCTCCAGGGTCCTGCACACTTGCTGCATGGCGGGTGACTCTCCCACCATGCCTTCCACCGGATAGGCCTGGCCGAGTTGGGACTGTAGCTGGGCATTTTCCTGTTCCAGTTGTCGCTGCTTGAGGATGCGGGCCACGCACAACAGCATCTCGTCATGGTCGAAGGGTTTGGCGATATAGTCCGTTGCCCCCTGTTTCATGGCCTCCACCGCAGAGCGCACACTGGCATAGCTGGTCATGATGAGCGCCGGGGTGTCGCCGCAGTGGGCGAGCATCTCAATGCCTTCCCCGTCGGGCAGACGCAGGTCGCAGATCAGCAGGTCGAAGCGGGCTTCCCCGCACAGACGGCGGGCGTCGGCGATACAGGCCGCCTCTTCGATGCGATAGCCTTCGTGTTCCAGAAGACGCCGCAGGGCGCGGCGGATCACCGCCTCGTCTTCCAGGATCAGGATTCGGTTCAAGCCAGGGTCTCCTCTTCGACGGCCGGCAGCCGGATGTGGAAACGGGTCCCGCCCTCGGGCAGGTTGTCCGCGTAGACCATGCCGCCGTGGTCCTGAATGATGCTGTATACCACCGACAGCCCCAGGCCGGTGCCTTCGCCCGGTGGCTTGGTGGTGAAGAAGGGTTCGAAGATCCGGTCCAGCACGGACTCCGGGATGCCGCTGCCCTCATCTTCCACCTGGATCTCCACGCTGCCGAGGACGTATCCCCCGCGGATGACGATGCGGTCACCGGGTCGGCTGGCCTGCAGGGCGTTGTTGATCAGGTTGACGAAGACCTGCAGCAGTCGCTGGGCGTTGCCGCGGGCGATGAGGCTGTCGGGCACAGCGTTGAAGCAGCCCATATCCCGGCCGCTGTCGCTCAACTGTACCAGGTGGATGGCCTCGTCCACGCAGGCCCGCATGTTCACCGGGGCCGGGCGCAGTCGGGGGACCTCGCCGGCATGGCTGAAGGTGATCAGGGACTGGACGATGTCGTTGATGCGCCGGGTCTGTTCCAGGATCTGCCGGGCGGTCAGGTCCACTTCCGCCGGGTCCTTTTCGTAACGCAGGTTCTGGGCCAGAGAGGCAATGCCGGTGAGCGGATTGCCGATTTCGTGGGCCACCCCGGCGGCGAGGCGGCCGATGGAGGCCAGGCGATCATTGTGGGCTACCTCGCTTTCCAGATTGTGCAGCTCCGTCAGGTCCTCCACCAGCACCACCATCCCCCCCAGCCCATGGGCCACGGAGCTGCCCAGCCCCGAGGATTCGATGGCGGCCTTGTGCAGGTTCAGGCGGCGTTGGCGGCCGTCCACGGTGAGTTGCAGCTTGTAGAGATGCCGATCATCACCGTTGATGAAGGTGCGCAGCACCCCGTCCCAGGGATCCTTGAGTCCGTCCAGGGTTTGTCCCACCGCAAAGGATGAGGAGATGCCCGAGATGGCGGCCATGGTGTTGTTCCAGATCAGGATGTCGCCGCCCGAGGCGATGGAGCAGACCCCCAGCGGCAGTTCATGGAGTACCTGGCGGTGATAGCGGCGCAGGGTGTCCAGCTCCGCCGCCAGTCCCTTGAGCCGCACGGTGGAGTGTTCTAGCTGTTCCTCCACGAAGCGCAGGCTGTCCGCCAGGGCGACCTGGGTCTGGGGCGGTACTTCCAGTCGGTTGTCCACGATCATGCGCGCCAGCAGCGGCCCCATGAGGCCGGACAGATTGCGTTCCAGGCGTGCCCGCAGCTTGCGCAGTTCATTGGGGCGCTGTTCACGGAGATCCAGCTTCAGGTCGCCCAGGGCGCGCTGGATCTCCAGGGTGGCGGTTTGTGGGCCGATGACCTGGGACAGATTGGTTTGCAGCTGCTCGACGTTGCGAATCTCTCCATCCCCCAGCAACCGGCTCGGGGTGAGTTGTTCACGGCGGCAGCTCTGGGAGGCTTCCAGCTCCTCCCGGGTAGGGCGGGTGAGCAGGGAGCCGGCGACGAACAGCAGGCTGTTGAGGGTGAGTGACCAGAAGGTGGCGAAGGCCCAGCGGTTTTCCTCCTCGGCCCCCATCCATCGCATCAGGTTGAAGTCCACCATCGGCAGGCCGGAATCGTGAATCAGCGGGACGATCAGGGCCAGCAGCCACACCACGATGCCGCCCATGAGTCCGGCAATGAATCCCACCCGGTTGGCGCGGGGCCAGAACAGCAGAGCCAGGATGCCGGGCAGGAACTGGGCCACGGCCACGAAGGAGATGAGGCCGATCTGGGCCAGGCCCTGGTTGAATTCCAGCAGCCAGTAAAAGCCGTAGCCCATGCCGATGATGAGCAGGATCAGGACCCGCCGACCCCACAACAGCCAGCCGTAGAGATTGTTCCGGGGCAGGGATTGCTGGCGATAATGGGCCGGCAGGATCAGGTGATTCAGGCACATGGCGGCCAGGGCCAGGGTGGTCACGATCATCATGGCGCTGGCGGCGGAAATCCCGCCGATGAAGGTGAACAGGGCCAGCCAACTCTGGTCTGCCGCCACCGGCAGCCCCAGTACGTAGTAATCAGGGGCGGTCTGCAGGCTGGTGGCCTGACCGGCCCAGAGGATCAGGGGGATCGGCAGGTTGAGCAGCAGCAGGAACAAGGGGAAGGCCCAAGTGGCCACCTGCAGGGAGCGGGGGTTCATGTTTTCCACGAAGGTCATGTGGAACTGGCGAGGCAGCAGGAAGGCGGCGGCAAATGCCAGCACCATAAGCGTCATCCATGGGCCTTCACGCACCGGTTCGTACAGGGCCTCCAGGGCTTCCGGGTGGGCGGTCAGCCACGCATCCAGTCCGCCGAAACCGCCGAAGATCCCGAACAGCGCGAAGCCGCCCACGGCCAGCAGGGCCAGCAGCTTGACGGCGGACTCGAAGGCGATGGCCACCACCAGGCCCTCATGCTTTTCCCGGGGGGTGATGTGACGGGCGCCGAAGAGGATGGCGAACAGCATCAGGGTGGCGCAGAAGCCCAGGGCCAGGAGATGGGGCGTGTCCTGCTGGGTGAGCACGGAGACGGATTCGGTGACCGCTTTGATCTGTAGGGCGATGTAGGGAAGGATGCCCGCCAGCATGAACAGGGTGACGATGACCCCGGTCCACTGGCTGCGATAGCGGAAGGCAAACAGGTCGGCCAGGGACGTCAGTTGATATTCCCTCACCAGACGCAGCAGGGGGGCCAGCAGCAGGGGGGCCAGCAGGAAGGCAAGGGTGACCCCGAGATAGATGGTGAGGAATTGATAACCCTCGTTCTTGGCAAAGCCTACGCTGCCGTAAAAGCTCCAGGAAGTGGCATAGACCCCCAGCGACAGGGTGTAGACCAGCGGGTGATGTACCAGCCGGGCGGGCAGCCAGCCCTTTTCCGCCGCATGGGCGATGAAGAACAGCATTGCCAGATAGGCGACCCCGACCCCGTAGAGCAGACCGATCTCAGAAATCATGGCGGCCTCGTCGCCATTGCACCAGCCAGGCCAGGCCGATGACCAGGCCCCAGAGCAGGTACGGGAGGTACCAGGGCATGCCCGGCCGGGTCCACCACGCCACCAGCGGCGAAGCGAACAGCAGTACGCCGAGCAGGAACAGCAGAAGCGTCTTGTCCTGGGATGACATGGAATGGAGCCTGATGTTGATCCTTCAAACCCGCAAGGATGCAGCATCCGACGGGCTCAGGCCAGCATCAGGCCCGGAACGGCCAGTGCGCCAAGGCATGTTCCAGTAGTGCGGTCGGGGTAGCATCCCGCCAATCCACGGGCAGGGGCAGATCCAGAAAATCCATGACGGCGGCCAGGTTGGTCAGGGGTGTGGTGTCATCTGCCGCCGGGGCGTGAGTCTGCTTGGAGAGCTTGTCGCCGGTGCCGTTCAGGACCAGGGGGTGATGCAGATAGGTCGGTGAGGACAGTCCCAGCAGTCGCTGCAGGTGGAGCTGGCGGGGAGTGGAGTCCAGCAGGTCGCTGCCCCGTACCACATGGGTGATGTCCTGGAAGGCATCATCCACCACTACCGCCAGCTGATAGGCGGTGAGTCCGTCAGCGCGACGGATCACGAAGTCACCGATTTCCCGGCTCAGGCGCTGGCTGACGAGGCCGTGGTGACGATCGTGGAAGCCGATGGGATCGTCATGGGTGCATACCCGCAGGGCACGGGGAGACCGTCCGGGTGCCAGTCCCTGCCGACAGGTACCCGGATAGACCGGGCCTTCCAGTCCGGTGCGGCCGATGGCGGCGATCTCCCTGCGGGTACAGCCACAGTCGTAGGCTTGCCCGCGATCGCGCAACGCCGTCATGGCCTCGGCATAGGCATCAAGGCGGGTACTCTGGTAGAGGATGTCCCCGTCCCAGTACAGGGCATGGGCTTCCAGGGTGCGCAGAATGGCGTCGGCGGCGCCGGGCTGTTCCCGGGGTGGGTCCAGGTCTTCGATGCGCACCCGCCAGGTGCCCTGGTGGGCGCGGGCATCCAGAAAGGAGAAGACAGCGGCGACCAGGGAACCCTGGTGCAGGGGGCCGGTGGGGGAGGGGGCGAAACGGCCGACGTATGTCATGGGTGGCCGGTCGGCGAATCAGGCCGCCCCGTGGCAGGGCAGCGTCTGCTCACGGGGCAAGGGTTGCAGCCGCGGTTCGCCGACCGGCCGCTCCATCAGGCCATCTGCTTTTCCTTGATCTCCTGCAATGTCTTGCAGTCGATGCACAGGGTGGCGGTGGGGCGGGCTTCCAGGCGACGGACACCGATTTCCACGCCGCAGGCCTCGCAGTATCCATAGTCGCCGCTTTCGATGTCCTTGAGGGCTTCATCGATCTTGCGGATCAGTTTGCGCTCCCGGTCGCGGGTGCGCAGTTCCAGGCTGAATTCTTCCTCCTGGGTGGCGCGGTCCGCCGGGTCGGCAAAGTTGGCGGCGTCTTCCTTCATGTGGCCCACAGTGCGGTCCACTTCTTCCATCAGGTCCTGCTTCCAGGCCAGCAGAATGGCGCGAAAGTGATCCTTCTGGGGCTTGCACATGTACTCCTCGCCCTCGGCCGGCTGGTAGGGGGCGATACCCTGACCGTACTGGGAAAGACTGCCGGAACCGTTTGGCGTACTCTTGCTGGAGGCCATCGCTCGCAAACTCCTGAGTGTCAAAAGGCGAGTCTAGATACCAGAGAATCGGGTCGGGTGCAAGCAAAAGGCCGAGCGTCCGCCCGGCAGAGTCCACCAAAACGATGATTACCACGAGGAGGCGGTATGTCTGATCTGAAGGCCCTGATATTCGATGTGGACGGCACCCTGGCGGATACGGAGCAGGATGGACATCGGCCTGCCTTCAATGCCGCTTTCCGGGAGATGGGACTGGACTGGGACTGGACCGTGCCCCTCTATGGGCAGTTGTTGCAGGTGGCTGGCGGCAAGGAGCGGATTCGCCATTACCTGGACGAATTTGCGCCGGGGTTCACACCGCCCGGCGACCTGGACCGGTTCATCGGCGATCTGCATGCCTGCAAGACCCAGCACTTCGTGGACATGCTGGAGCGGGGCGAGATCCCTCTGCGGCCGGGGGTCTGCCGGCTCATTCACGAAGCCCGGTCGGCGGGGTTGATGCTGGCAATCGCCACCACCACGTCGCTGACCAACGTGAAATCGTTGCTTAGAGCCAACCTGGGGGAGGCATCGGTACGGTGGTTCCGGGTGATCGGTGCCGGTGACGTGGTGCCGGCGAAGAAGCCGGCATCGGATATCTACCACTATGTTCTGGAACATTTGGACCTGCCAGCCCGGGCCTGCGTGGCCATTGAGGACTCCGCCCAGGGGCTGCGGGCCTCGCGGGGGGCCGCGATTACCACGGTCATCACCGTGAGTGGGTATACGGTGGAGGATGATTTTTCCGGCGCCGCCGCGGTGCTGGAGCATCTGGGGGAGCCGGGGATGCCCGGGCGGGTTGTTCGGGGACGAGGGCCGGGAAACGGGGTTGTTGATGTCCGTTATCTGGATTCCCTGCTTCCCTCGCGTCATCCCGGCGTCTAGCCCGTCATTTCCGTATCCAACCCCGTCATTTCCACATCCAGCCCTATCATTCCCATGCCCACCAGCCGCTGGATTCCCGCGCACGCGGGAATCCAGCGGCTGGATCCTGGCCGTGATCGTCGAGGTGGGCGTCATTCCCGCGCACGCGGGAATCCAGTCACGGACTGATTTCCTGGGCTCATTCCACCCGGCACCACAGTCGGCCTTGGGCCAAGTGGGCTTCCAGGCGCTCGCCGGACTTGACCTGCTCCGGCGCGCGCACCGCTCGGCCCTCGGCGCTGAGCAGGATGCTGTAACCCCGCCCCAGGGTAGCCAGGGGGCTCACCGCGTGCAGGGTGCGGGCCTGCAGGGATACCCGCGCATCCAGGCGTTCCAGACGCAGGGCCATGGCCCGTTCCATGCGCAGGGACAGATCCCGCCGCTGCTGCGCCATGTCGGTTATCCGGGCTTGGGGAGAACATCGCCCCAGACGGGTCCAGAGATGAGCCAGTTCGGCGCGCTGTTCCCGCATCCGCCGTGCCAGGGCCTGGCGCAGTCTTGATTCCAACTCATCCAGGCGCTGGGCGCGGGCCCGCAGGCGCCGCTCGGGATGCTGGTGCCGCAGCCGTTGTTCCAGGGCCTGCAGTTGCTGGCTGCGTGCCTGCAGTCGGCGGGAAAAACGTTCACTCAGCAGCCGCTCCAGCTGATTCACCCGCTGCAGCAGTTCACGGCCGTCGGGGCTGACCAGTTCGGCGGCCACCGACGGGGTGGGGGCACGTTGATCGGCGGCAAAATCGGCGATGGTGATATCCGTTTCATGGCCGATGCCGCTGACCACGGGGATGGTGCAGGTGCGAATGGCGCGGGCCACGATCTCCTCGTTGAAGGCCCAAAGGTCCTCCAGGGAGCCGCCGCCCCGGGCCAGGATCAGCACGTCACAGTCCCCCCGTGCGGAGGCCGCTTCCAGGGCCGCGGCAATACGCGGTGCTGCCTCGCTCCCTTGTACGGGCACCGGGTAGATCATCACCGGCAGGGCCGGGAAGCGGCGCTTGAGGACCGCCAGGATATCCCTGACCGCCGCGCCAGTGGCGGACGTGATGACCCCCACGCGCCGGGGAAACCGGGGCAGGGGGCGTTTGAGGGCGGTATCGAACAACCCTTCCGCCTCAAGCTTGCGGTGCAGGGCCTCGAAGGACCGTCGCAGGGCGCCGTCACCGGCTTCCTCCAGATGCTCGACGATGAGCTGATAGTCACCCCGTGGGACATAGAGGCTGATCCTGGCACGGGCCAGTACCTGCATGCCGTCCCGGGGGCGGAATCGCACCCCCTGGGCCCGGTTGCGAAACAGGGCACAGCGCACCTGGGCCCCTGCGTCCTTGAGAGAAAAATACCAGTGTCCGGAGGCGGGGCGCGCCAGATTGGACAGTTCGCCTTCCACCCACAACAAGGCAAAACCGCTTTCAAGGTGCTCCTGCACCGTCTGGTTCAGGCGGGAGACACTGTAAATCTCTGGTTCCGGGACCTGGTCAGGCAAGGGCAGGCGCTCCGTGGTTGAGGAAAATAACCGGGAACCATGCCACGGAAACCGGCATCATATCTAGTCCCCACAGGCCTGGTCGGGTTTACCCCACCCGGGTGCCCCTCTATAATCGTCCGATTAACCAATACCTCCCCCCGAGAAATATCATGCGCATCGTCCAGGAAGCCCTCACCTTCGACGACGTCCTCCTGGTCCCCGCCCATTCGGCGGTGCTTCCCAGAGACGTGGACCTCTCCACTCGCCTCACCCGCGACATCACCCTGAACATCCCTCTGGTTTCCGCTGCCATGGATACGGTCACCGAGGCCCGCCTGGCCATCGCCATCGCCCAGGAGGGGGGCATCGGTATCGTGCACAAGAACATGAGCATCGATGCCCAGGCCCAGCAGGTGCGTCTGGTCAAGAAATATGAAAGCGGCGTCATCAGCGACCCCATCACCGTCACCCCGGACACCAGCATCCGTGATGTGCTGGCCATCACCCGCGCCAACTCCATCTCCGGTGTCCCCGTGGTCAAGGGGGTCGATCTGGTGGGTATCGTCACCAGTCGCGACCTGCGCTTCGAGACCCGCATGGATTCCCCGGTATCCGAGATCATGACGCCCAAGGACCGCCTGGTCACCGTCCGTGAAGGGGCCGGCAGGGAAGAGGTCCAGAATTTGCTGCACAAGCACCGCATCGAGAAGGTGCTGGTGGTGAACGATGCGTTCCACCTGCGGGGCATGATCACCGTCAAGGACATCCAGAAATCCACCGACTTCCCCAGTGCCTGCAAGGACGATCGGGGTCGTCTGCGGGTGGGGGCGGCCCTGGGCGTGGGTGCCGGTACCGAGGAGCGCTGTGCCGCGTTGGTGGAAGCCGGGGTGGACGTGGTCGTGGTGGATACCGCCCACGGCCATTCCCAGGGCGTGCTCGACCGGGTGGCCTGGGTGAAGAAAACCTATCCGGACGTCCAGGTCATCGGTGGCAACATCGCCACAGCCGAGGCCGCCCGTGCCTTGGTGGCAGCGGGCGCGGATGCCGTGAAGGTGGGTATCGGGCCTGGTTCCATCTGCACCACCCGCATCGTCGCCGGCGTGGGTGTGCCCCAGATGACCGCCATCGACAACGTGCGTCAGGCCCTGGAAGGCACGGGGGTACCCCTGATCGCCGATGGCGGCGTGCGCTTCTCCGGTGACTTTGCCAAGGCCATCGCCGGCGGCGCCCACTGCGTCATGCTGGGCAGCCTGTTTGCCGGTACCGAGGAGGCCCCTGGTGAAGTCGAACTCTATCAGGGCCGTTCCTACAAGTCCTACCGGGGCATGGGCTCCCTGGGTGCCATGCAGCAGGGCTCCTCGGATCGTTACTTCCAGGAAAGCAGCGGCGTGGTGGACAAGCTGGTGCCGGAAGGCATCGAGGGCCGCGTCCCCTACAAGGGCACCATCGTGGCCATCATCCATCAGCTGGTGGGCGGGCTGCGTTCCTCCATGGGCTATGTGGGTTGCAGCAACATCGAGGAAATGCGAACCCGTCCCGGTTTCGTGCGGGTCACCTCGGCGGGGATGCGTGAGAGTCACGTCCATGACGTGACCATCACCAAGGAAGCCCCCAACTACCGGATGGATTGAAAAAGATGCCCCTGTCTGCCCCGGATATTCACGCCCATCGTATTCTCATCATCGATTTCGGCTCCCAGTACACCCAGCTCATCGCCCGGCGGGTGCGTGAGTCCGGGGTCTATTCCGAGATTCACCCCTGGGACATGGACGCCGCCGCCGTGCGCGACTTCAACCCCAGCGGCATCATCCTCTCCGGTGGTCCGGAGTCCGTCATCGAAAGTGACCCGCCGCGAGCCCCCCAGTGCGTGTTCGAACTGGGGGTGCCGGTGCTGGGCATCTGTTACGGCATGCAGACCATGGCGGCCCAGCTTGGCGGGCGTGTGGAAAGCTCCGACCACCGGGAATTCGGCTATGCCCAGGTCCGGGCCCATGGTCATACCCGCCTGCTCACGGACATCGAGGACCATACCAGCCCGGAGGGCCACGGCCTGCTGGATGTCTGGATGTCTCATGGTGACCGGGTCTGCGCCTTGCCTGAAGGCTTTTCCCTGATGGCCTCCACGGACTCGGCCCCCATGGCCGGCATGGCCGATGAGGCGCGCCGCTTCTACGGCGTCCAGTTCCATCCCGAGGTGACCCATACCCGTCAGGGACAGCGCATCCTGTCCCGGTTCGTTCATGAGATCTGCGGTTGCGAGAACCTCTGGACCGCCAGCAACATCATTGACGACATGACTCAACGGGTGCGGGAACAGGTGGGCACCGACGAGGTCATCCTGGGCCTGTCCGGCGGCGTGGATTCCTCCGTGGTGGGTGCTTTGCTGCACAAGGCCATCGGCGACCAGCTCACCTGCGTGTTCGTCGATACCGGCCTTTTGCGTCTCCATGAAGGGGATCAGGTCATGGCCACCTTTGCCCGTCACATGGGCGTGCGGGTGATCCGGGTGGACGCGGAAGCACGTTTCCTCAAGGCCCTGGCGGGGGAGTCGGACCCCGAGGCCAAGCGCAAGATCATCGGGCGTCTGTTCGTGGAGGTCTTTGACGAAGAGGCCGCCAAGCTCAAGAATGCCCGCTGGCTGGCCCAGGGCACCATCTATCCCGATGTGATCGAGTCCGCCGGTTCCAAGACCGGCAAGGCCCATGTGATCAAATCTCACCACAACGTGGGCGGCCTGCCGGAGACCATGAAGATGGGTCTGGTGGAGCCGTTGCGGGAACTGTTCAAGGACGAGGTGCGCCGCATCGGCGTGGAGTTGGGACTGCCGTCCGAGATGGTCTATCGGCATCCCTTCCCGGGGCCGGGCCTGGGGGTACGCATCCTGGGCGAAGTGAGCAAGCCCTACGCGGACCTGCTGCGCCAGGCGGATCACATCTTCATTGAGGAGCTGCGCGGTGCCGGCCTGTATGACCAGGTTTCCCAGGCCTTCGCGGTCTTTTTGCCGGTGAAATCCGTCGGTGTGATGGGGGACGGTCGCCGCTATGACTATGTGGTGGCCCTGCGCGCCGTTGAGACCATCGACTTCATGACCGCCCGCTGGGCGCACCTGCCCTACGAGTTCCTGGACAAGGTCTCGCGGCGCATCATCAATGAAGTGAAGGGCATTTCCCGCGTGGTTTACGACATCTCCGGCAAGCCGCCGGCGACGATTGAGTGGGAGTGATTCCGCGGAAAGGGCCGGGTCCTACATGAAGATCCGGCTCACCTGCTCCATGGCCGCCTGATCGGCGTCCCAGTGCAGGGTGGGATCTTCGGGGGTGCAGCCCAGGCGCCTGAGTGATGGGACACTCAGGCGATCGACCTTGGCCAGGCGATGGCCGGTAGACTGGTAGCTTTCGATATTGGCGGCCTGGACGATGTCCACATAGTCGATGGGGACGTCGTCACCGGGGTCCCGTTTCAGGTTGTCGTGTTCGGCCGCCACGTCGATCATCTGCTGGTCAAAGTTCCAGGCCTTGAGGATGGCGCGGCCCACGCTCATGTGCAGGCTGGAAATGATCATGTCCAGGTACTTTTCGTTTTCCACGATCACGTCGATATTCTTGGCCTTATTGAGGATCGGGATGATACCCACGTCATGGACCAGTCCTGCCAGCAGGGCCACTTCCTGATCCAGATGGCGGTGTTGCCAGGCCAGCAGGGAACTGATGATGGCCACCTCCACGCTGTGACTCCACAGTGTTTCCATGCGGCTGCGAATGCCCCGGTGTCCGGTGTTGAAGACGTCACGCATGGCCAGGGTCAATACCACATTCTTGGTCTTCTCAAGGCCTAACCGGGTGATGGCCGACTTGATGGTGGTGCAGCGGCTCAGTCCCCGGTAGATGGGACTGTTGGCGTAACGGATCAGTCGGGCGGCCATGGCGGTGTCCCGGGCCACCACGGCGGTGATTTCGTCGATGGAGCTGTCGTCCCGGTTGATAGTGAACAGTGCCTGAATGGAAATGTCTGGCAAGGTGGGGATCTGTATCCCGTTGTTCTGCAGGTCCTGGCGCAGATCGCTGATGAACTCGTCAACGATTTCTTTGGGGTCGAGACGCTTGTTCACGTGGGGCAGGCGGAGGAGAGTGACAAGGGATTCCAGTATGACATAACTGCGCTCCAGGCGCGTGTGGGGTGATATGGTCTTAAAGCAGGATCAATACTGGATGGCACGGGCGCTGGCGCTGGCCGAACAGTCCGCCGATGAGGGAGAAGTCCCCGTCGGTGCCGTGCTGGTCAAGGACGGACAGGTGCTGGGAGAGGGCAGGAATCGTCCTATCGCCCTGTGCGATCCCACAGCTCATGCGGAGATCCAGGCCTTGCGGGCCGCTGCCGCGGCAGCGGGTAATTACCGTCTACCCGGAACGACCCTGTATGTGACCCTGGAACCCTGCATCATGTGTCTGGGGGCGATGGTGCATGCCCGGGTGGGGCGGGTGGTGTTCGGTGCCCACGATCCCAAGACCGGGGCGCTCGGGGGGGCTGCCGATGCGCTGGATCTACCCCTTTACAACCATGCGATGGCGGTGACGGGTGGTGTGATGGCGGAAGTCTGCGGTGAGTGCCTCAGGTCTTTTTTTCGTGCCCGCAGAAACGGGAATGGGACAGATAGATCAGGATCACAGTCCGAGGGGTAATATCTCCAGGGGATCCGGCGGGTGAGTGGCGGGCGGGGCAGAGTCCGATGGTGGCCTCTGCTCGCGGCTCTGTTCCGGCGTGGTGAACCAGGTGAGGATGTCGTAGAACCCGCGGATGTTCTGCACGTACTGCACCGGCTCCCAGCCCCTGGCATAGCCATAGCGGGTATTGCTGTACCAGTTCGGCTGGCTCAGCAGGGGCAGATGCTCCATGACATCGATCCATCGGTCCGGGTCCTTGTCCTGTGCGCGGGTGATGCGCCTGGCGTCATGCAGATGGCCCATGCCGACGTTATAGGCTGCCAGGGCCATCCAGGTGCGATCCGGCTCGCTAATGCCCATGGGCAGGCGCTCATGGAGATTCATGAAATATTCGGCGCCGCCGAACACCGATTCCCTGGGGTCGGTCCGGTCCTGGACACCGAGCTGGCCTGCGGTGGCCTGGGTCAGCATCATGAGGCCCCGTACCCCGGTTCTGGAAACAGCGTTGGGGTTCCAGTGGGATTCCTGGTAACTGATGGCGGCCAGCAGTCTCCAGTCCACGTCATAGTACTCGGCCGCCTCGCGAAACAAGGGCTCGTGGCGGGGCAGGCGCTCGCGAATGCGATTCATGAACGTGAGGATGCCCGGATAGTCCAGCACCTCCATGTGGCCGTAGTGACGTTCCAGCAGCTGGGCCAGCCGGCCGTCGGCGGCATATGCTTCGAAGAATCGTTCTGCGGCCTGGATCAGGGTCCGATCCTTGTGTCTGGGGAAGGCCCAGGCCAGAAAGTGGGGTTCGGACAGGTCCATGGCGGCGCGTAGCTCCGGATAGAATCGGCGCATGGAGGCCAGCTCAATGGAGTCGGCGACGGCCAGTGCCACCTTGCCTTCCCAGACCTGCCTGAGCAGTTCCTCGGGGGTGATGCCCGCCAGTTCTTCCCACTGTAGGTCGGGGTATTGGCGTCTGAGCATCGCCAGGGTTTCCACATGACTGCTGCCGGCAATGACGGTCAGTGGATGCTGTTGCAACTCGTCCAGTGACTCGGGAGCAGGTTCGCCGCTGCGATAGACCACCTGTTCCGTGACCTGATGGTAGGCAGGGCCGAACCGGACCTCCCCGAGACGGGCGCGCGTCATCGTGATGCCGGCCGCAGCCATGTCTACCCGGCCGCCGGCGACCATGGGCAGGATCTCATCGAATCGTCCAGGGACGACCAGTTTGAGGCGCACGCCCAGGCTGTCGGCAAAGGCGGTGGTCAGATCATACTCCAGCCCGTCGGAACCTTCGGACCATGGCTGGTAGGTGGTGGTACTGATGCGGGTGGCCACCACCAGTTCGCCGCGCACGAGCGTCCGCTCCAGTTCCGTCATCGGCCGCATGAAGGTAAATAGCAGGATCAGCGTCAGCATCAGCACAAAGGCGAGGGCTTCCAGGCGCTGGTTCAGCGTCCATCGGGGGCGTCGACGTTTCAAGGGCTTAAAAAAAATATTGGAATCGGCTATGATAGCCCACTTTACCGTCAGGCCGCATGGTGATGTTCCTGCGCCTTATCGGTAACTTTTCGACCTATTGGAGAGGTGCCGGAGTGGTCGAACGGGGCGGTCTCGAAAACCGTTGTACTCGCAAGAGTACCGAGGGTTCGAATCCCTCCCTCTCCGCCAGATAAATGTTCATCACCCGGCAAGGCCTTCATGTGTACGGCCTTGCCGGGTTTTTTTTTGCGTTTTGCCAACGCCTCCCCCGTTTCTTGCTTTCCTCCCGGCCCGGCGGTTCTGAAGTCGTGCTGCCATGCACTACAATCCCCCATGAGTCCTCCCGATCCTGCAAAGGAACCCCATGACCCGGAACAAAGACGCCTTGCCGGATTCTCTATCCGCGGATACCGGCAGCGAGCATGACGATGATGTTGCGGATGCGGAGATGGGCATGGCGGAGGTGTTGCAGAACAAGATGCCGAATGCCAGTGACCAGGATGGGCGGGAGGACGATCCTGAAGCGCGCGAGGGCTCCGGGGAGCCGGCAGTGATCCGGAGCGATTTCTCCGGCCATGTGGTCGGTATCGGGGCGTCAGCCGGCGGCCTGGAAGCCCTGGAACAGCTCTTTGACGCCATGCCCACGGGGACGGGGGCCGCTTTTGTGGTGGTGCAGCATCTCTCTCCCGACCACAAGAGCCTGATGGCCAACCTGCTGGCCCGCCATACCAGCATGCCGGTGGTGACTGTTCGGGATGCCATGGAGATCGAGGCGGAAACCATCTATCTGATCCCGCCGGGCAATCTGATGACCATTTCCGAGGGGCAGTTGCGACTGAGCCCGAAGAATCCCAAGGCGCTGTCTCTGCCCATCGACCTGTTTTTCTCCTCCCTGGCCCGGGAGTTTCGGGATTGTTGCATCGGCGTGATCCTCTCCGGTACGGGTTCGGACGGGACACGCGGATCGGTGGCCATCAATGATGCCGGCGGCCTGCTGCTGGCCCAGGACCCGGAAAGCGCCAAGTTCGACGGCATGCCCCGCAGTGTCATTGCCACCGGGCTGGTGGATGAGATCCTGCCGGCGGAAACCCTGGGGCGACGGATCAAGGACCACATCCTGCAAAAGCCGGAAACCCGAGTGGGTCCCCCTCCCAGGATGGCCACGGACCTGGATAACAGCTCGGCCCTGGAAGGCATCTTTCACCTCCTGCATAACCATGGCGGCGTGAATTTTCGGGAGTACAAGCCGGCCACGGTACTCAGGCGCATCGAGCGCCGCATGCAGGTCCGTCACGTGCCGGATTTCGAGCGTTACCTGGAACTGCTGGAGAACGATGCCGGTGAGGTATCGGTGCTGCGCCGTGAGATCCTCATCCCGGTGACCAACTTTTTCCGTGATCCGGAGGCCTTTGATACCATCGCCTCCAAGGCGGTGGAGCAGATCGTGCAGCAGGCTTCCACCTCTCATCCCATCCGGGTGTGGGTAGCGGGGATGTCCACCGGTGAAGAGGCCTATTCCATCGCCATCCTGTTTGCCGAGGCCTTTGATCGCGCTCGGCGCTGGCCGGATATCAAGATCTTCGCCACGGATGTAGAACAGAAAAATGTGGACGCCGCCAGTGCCGGCACCTTTTCCGAGGCCATCATGGCCGAAGTGTCTCCCGAACGGTTGGAGCGTTTCTTCATCAAGCGTGGCAGCCATTTCGTGGTCAAGCCCGATCTGCGGCAGACGCTGGTCTTTGCCCGCCACAATCTGCTGGAAGACCCGCCGTTCACACGCATGGATATGGTGTCCTGCCGTAATGTCCTGATCTATTTCGTGCCCGGAGCCCAGGAACGCGCCCTGCGCCGCTTCCAGTATGCCCTGGCTCCCGGCGGGTATCTGTTCCTGGGCAGCAGTGAATCTCTGGCGGGCCTGAGTTCGGATTTCACCCCGGTGAACAGCAAACACAAGTTATTCCAGATGCTGCGCAGTACCACCTTGCCGCTGGAATCCCATTCCGGTTCCTCGCTCCTGAGTTCGCGCCGGCCATCGTCGAGCCGGGGACGGCGCCTGGTGGGTGCCCAGGTGGGACAGAGCCTGGATGCCTCTGCCATCGATGCGGCCCAGCAGCAGCTGCTGCGCGATCATGCACCGCCAAGCATCCTGCTGTCCGAGACCATGGAGTTGGTCCATATCTTCGGTTTGGCTCAGCGCTATCTGCACTTTCCCTCCGGTAGCATTTCGTTGGAGATATCCAAGTTGTTGCCAAGCGGTATCGTGCCGGTGGCTCAGGCGTTGTTGCGGCGCGCTGCCAAGAGTCGTGAGCCGGTCCGCTCCGAGGCCAGTACCTTCAGGCTGCCTGACGGGTCATCGCAGCGATTGTGCATCTCAGCCCAGCCGCTGGTGGGCGATGATCGCAGTGCTGTGTTCATGCTGTTGTCCTTTGAGCCCCTGGATACCGGCAATGCCAACCTGTCGGATGGTGCCCCGCCCCTGGATGTGAATGCGGAAGCGATGGAACGTATCCAGTCCCTGGAGCAGGAGCTGGCAGCGACCCGGGAAAGCCTCCAGGCCACCATCGAGGAGTTGGAAGCGTCCAATGAGGAGCTCCAGGCCACCAACGAGGAGATGATGGCCGCCAATGAGGAGTTGCAAAGTTCCAACGAAGAACTTCAGTCCGTCAACGAAGAGCTCTATACGGTCAACGCGGAAAACCAGGAAAAGATCCAGATACTCAACCGGCTCAATGCCGACCTGGACGGCATGGCCAAGGCGGCATCCATCGCCACCTTATTCCTGGATGAGTCCATGCGCATTACCCGTTTCACCCCGGAGGCGACGCAGATCTTCAAGATCCGGGACGGGGATGTAGGGCGGCCCATCGATGATTTCACCCATTCCCTGCATTACCCGGGGCTCATGCATGACCTGCGCACCAGCCTGCGTGAAGGCGGAATGCAGGAGCACGAGGTCAACTCGGAATCGGGGCG
The DNA here is from genome assembly GCF_022227785.1 of Ectothiorhodospira lacustris. Taxonomy (NCBI): domain Bacteria; kingdom Pseudomonadati; phylum Pseudomonadota; class Gammaproteobacteria; order Chromatiales; family Ectothiorhodospiraceae; genus Ectothiorhodospira; species Ectothiorhodospira lacustris. The sequence continues at coordinate 52,779 of NZ_JAJNQM010000012.1, forward strand.
CCATTACCTGCTTCGTATTCTGCCTTACACGCTGCAGGGGGCTTCCACCCGGGGAGCCGTGATCACTCTGGTGGATATTACGTCCGTCCGGGATGTGGCCCTGTTGCAGGCCGTGCTGGACTCTCTCGATCACCAGGTGGCCGTGATCGACAATGACGGGATCGTTTTGATGATCAACAAGGCCTGGCACACCTTTGCGGAAAGGCACGATGACCGGACGCTCAGGGCTTTCGGAGTGGGCGCCAATTATCTGGATGCCTGCAAGATGGCGGATGATGTGGGCGGTCAGGAGGCGTTCTATGCCCGCAAGGCACTGCAAGGTTTGCAGGGGTTGCTCAAAGGCAAACTGGAAGGTTTCGGTTTCGAGTATCCCTGCCATTCACTGGATAGGCAACGCTGGTTTCTGATGCATGCCGGTAAGCTGCGTCATCCGGACGGCGGGGCGATTGTCAGCCATTTGGAGATTACGGACTGGATAGTCGGGCGGGAGGAGGATTCTGCGGAAACGCAGGGGTAGCAATGGCGTCAGTGTGGCTGGGTGCCCTGAGTCGGGATCCGGTCTCTCCACTGCAGGATCAGGGCTTCGGCGGACAGGGGCCTGCTGAACAAGTAGCCTTGGCCTGCCAGGCATCCTTCCTTGAGCAGGAAGTTCAGCTGACGTTCCTCCTCGATGCCTTCCGCCACGGTCTCCAGTCCCAGGCTCCTGCCCAGGCCGATGATGGCCCGGACGATGGTTTCGTCATTGGTGTCACGCCCTACGTCATGGACGAAGGACTGGTCGATCTTGATCCGGTCCAGGGGCAGACGCTTCAGATATGACAGGCATGAATAACCGATGCCGAAGTCATCAACCGCCAGTTTGACCCCAAGCGACTTGAGTTCCTGTAATACGCTCAGGGTCTTTTCAGGGGCTCGCATGATCAGGGATTCCGTGACTTCCAGTTCCAGGCATTGGGCCGGGAGATCAAAGTCAGCCAATGCTTGCTTGACCTGGGTCACCAGAGCGTCCCGTTCCAGTTGTTGGACAGACAGGTTGACGGCGACCTGAGGTACGTCAATGCCTTCCCTGCGCCACAGGCTCATTTGTCGGCAGGCATTTCTCAGGACCCAGTTGCCGATCTCGCCGATGATGCCGATATCTTCCGCCAGTGGGATGAAGTCCGCAGGACCCGTCATGCCCAGGCTGGGGTGGTGCCATCGCACCAGTGCTTCAACACCCAGGAAGCCTTGAGTGTTAAGTTCAATCTGCGGCTGATAATGAAGGATCAGTTCGTTGCGGGAACAGGCGCCGCGCAGGGCGGCCTCCAGTTTCAGCCTTTCCAGGACGCCCGCCGAGAGGTTGGGGGCAAAGAAGTGGTAGTCATTGCGTCCGTCGCTCTTGGCCTGATACATGGCCAGGTCTGCGTGCTTGAGCAGGGTGTCCGCATCCCGCCCATCTTCCGGATAGACCGCAACGCCGATGCTGGCGGTGACGATCACTTCGTGTTCATCCAGTTTGATGGGGACTGCCAGCACGCCGAGAATTTTCTGGCACAGGGTCTGGATGTTGGCCATGGAGGCATCGTTTTCCAGGAGCAGCACGAATTCATCTCCCCCCAGTCGTGCCAGCGTGTCCGAGGCGCGCACGTTATCGGCCATGCGCTTGGCAACGGTCTGCAACAGACGATCCCCCAGGCTATGTCCCAGGGTGTCGTTGATGGTCTTGAATCGATCCAGATCGATGAACAGCAGGGCCAGGGTATTGCCCTGGCGCTGCGCTCTGAGCAGACTGTGGCTCAGGCGATCCTTGAGCAGGACCCGATTGGCCAAGCCGGTAAGAGGATCGAAATGGGCCATGAACTCCAGCTGTTTCTGGGCTTCCTTGACCTGACCGATATCGCTGAACACACCCACATAGTGGGTGATCTCGCCCTGGTCATCCCTGACTGCGCTGATGGTCAGCCATTCGGGGTAGAGCGTACCGTCCTTACGTTTGTTCCAGACTTCTCCCCGCCAGGTGCCGGAGTCATGCAGTTGCCGCATGAGGGCTTCGTAGAAGCCTTCGTCATGTTTGCCCGATTTGAGCAAGGCCGGTGTATGGCCGAGGGCTTCCTGCTCCGAATAGCCGGTGATCTCGGTGAAGGCGGGGTTGACCGCCACGATGCGCCGTTGCACATCCGTGACCATGATGCCTTCTGCTGCCGCCTGAAACACTCGATCTGCCAGTCGCAGGCGCTCTTCGATGCGGATTCTTTCGGTAATATCATGTACGACGGCATGGAGCAGATTCCTGCCTTTGACCTGAATCATCCCGGTATAGATCTCGACCTGCCGCAGTTCCCCGCAGGCCAGGCGATGGGTATCTCTTAAATGCTCCTGTTTTTCCAGGGACAGGTGAGCCGGCTGAATCCTGGTTTCCCCGGGGGCTTGGGTCGTGATGTCGGTAAAGCACTTTTTCGAGAGGGCTGCTCGGTCCCAGCCGTAGAACTGGCAGGCACCGGGATTGGCATCCACGATACGTCCGTCTTCAGGATCGATCAGCAGCATGACGGAGTGGCTGTTTTCGAACAGGCTGCGGTAGCGGGATTCGCTTTCCTGCAAAGCGGCTTCGGTGGCCCGCCGCTTCTGTTCCAGAGCCAGATGCTGCAGGGCATAGGAAAAATCTTCAGTGATGTCCTGTACCAGGCGGTCGATCTGTGGGGTAAAACTCTCCGCCGTGTCCGACATGAAACTGGCGATGCCGACCAAGCGGTATTCCCGCATGAGCGGGTAATGCCCGAAGGTGTGGACACCGTTGAGCTGGGCCCAGGCTCGCCACTGGGGCGGGGCGTCCGGGTCATCGCGGTGGGCGTAGACGTAAGGCTGGCGGTTGATGGTGCGCCAAGCCTCCATGAGCGGCATGGAGCGGCATTGCTGCGGTGTTAAACCGTTGAAGGACTTGGGCACCGGATCTGCCCCGGGTTCCGGACACAGGCTGATGACACAGGCATTGAAACGGCCGTAATCCACGGCGATACGGGTCAGATTATCCAGCAGCAGCTGTTCGTCCTCGATGCGCACGATGGCCTGATTGACCGCGCTCAGGGTGGCATAGAGCATGCTGATCTGAGCCACTTGCATTTCTGCCCGCTTGCGTTCGGTAATATCCCGATTGACGCCTCTTCTACCCTGATATTGGCCATCCTCGCCGATGACGGGCTGGCATTCGTGCTCGATCCAGCGGATGTCTCCGTCGGCATGGCGAATGCGCAGTTCCATGTTGCAGGCGGAGACCCGTCCCTGTGAATGCCTGATATTTGCCTGATGGGCAATCCAGCGGGAAAGATCGGAAGGGATCAGGATCTGATCCATCATGCGGGGATTTTTCATGAAGACTTCGGGCTGATAGCCGCTGATCTCAAGGCATCCCGGGGATACATAACGGTAGCGGCCGTCCGCTCCCAGCCAGTAATCCCATACCGGAGAGTAGTCTGCCAGGATCTTGTAGCGGGCTTCACTTTTGCGCAGTTCGTCATGGGCCAGAGAGATTTCCATCTCGTGACGGACATGTTCCGTCAGGTCCACCACGGCGCAGACGAACTCATGGGTATTGCCGTCCCGGCCGGGGAGTCGCGCAAGGTGGAGTTCCGCCATGAAGGAGTCACCCTCCGGGCGGATAAAGTCCATGTGTTCAACGATATGGTGACCCTTTTCTTCAGCGCGAAGCAGGGCCTGATGGAGGCTGCGTTCTTCCTCTTTGGGGATCAGCCGACGCAGGAAATAGCGACGCAGCTGGTTGGTCCGCAAGCCCAGTAGTCGATGCGCCTGGTCGTTGGAGTCCAGAATCAGGCCA